>JAPLJM010000389.1 GCA_026388595.1 Deltaproteobacteria bacterium | reverse complement strand
TTCTTCTTCAGGGCCAGATAGGTTCCCCGGTCGGCCAGGGTATAGGCCTTTTTTTCCGCCGCGACGCTTAGGGTCTGGCCCATGCCGAGGCCGGTCTGCTGGTACCACTTCTGGCCTTCCTGATTGATCCCGGCGGCCTTCCAGATGGCCTTCTCCTTTGAATGGGTTCCCGAATTGTCGCCTCTGGACATGAAGAGGGATGAGGAAAGGGCGATTTTTTTGAACGCCTCGACGGATGATTTTGACATTTTGATTGTTGCCGGATCGGCTGGAGGTCCCACGACAATAAAGTCATTATGCATCACCAGGCGCCTTTGGACGCCGTACCCTGCCGCCATGAACTTTTTTTCCGCATCGGGGGAATGCACCAACAGCACATCCGCCTCGCCTTTCTGTCCCATGGCCATGGCCTGACCGGAACCCACGGCGATGGTCTTGACGAAATAGCCGGTTTTCTTCTGAAAGATGGGGATCAGAACGTCCAGCAGGCCGGAATCCTGGGTGCTGGTGGTGGTGGCGAGGATGACGTTCTTCTGTTGCGGCGTTGCGGCATAACCGGCCGGGACCGTGAGGCCGAGGACCAGGGTCAGCGCTATGAGAACGGCGCACAGGGCGACAAAGGGATTCTTTACTTTGTTGATCATGACAACCTCCTCGGTAATTTATGGATGATGTTTTCTCCAGGCATCGGAATTGGGGAAGAAGAGCGGACTGCCATATTTGTCCTTACCGAAATCCCGGACGATCTTCTGGCCCTTGTCCGGCGCCGTCAGCCACTGGACGAATTTTTGGGTGTCCCTGGCGTTGACCGACTTGAATTTCTTGGGATTCACGGGAATCAGAGAGATGAAATTCAGCAGGGTCTCATCACCCTCCACCAGAACCGCCAGCTTGATTTGATCCTTCAAGGAAAGGTAGGTGGCCCGGTCGATGACCGTATAGGCCTGCTGCTGATCGCAATAACGCAGGGTGGGTGCGTTTCCTTCGGCACCCTTCTCATAGACCTTGTACCAGGCGCCGCTTGGTTTGATCCCGGCGTTGCCCCACAGCTCCATCTCCGCCACATGGGTGCCCGATTTATCCCCCCGGCTAATGAAGAGGGCGTTTTTAGCGGAGATCGTATTCAGGGCGTCGGTCGCGGATTTCATGCCCTTGATTGCAGCGGGATCTCCAGCCGGCCCGACGATGACAAAGTCATTGTACATCAAGGGAATTCTTTCGGTCCCATAGCCTTCCTTAATGAATTTCTCTTCCAGGCTCCTGGCGTGAACCATGACCAGGTCGATATTTCCCTGTCTGGCCATGTCCAGGGCAGCACCGGTGCCGGCGCCCACATGCCTCACCCGGATACCCGTTTCCTTTTCAAAACGGTCTTCCAGGACGGTGACAATGCCGGAATCAACGGGACCGATGGTGCTGGACAGCAGGATGAAGCCTTTGCCGGCAGCACTGCTGGTTCCCGGAACCAACAGCAGCAAAGCAAACACCGTAAAAGCAAACCATTTCTTCATCGCCTATCTCCCTATTTTTTGTAGTCACCAGAACACCGAATAGACCCCGTCTATACAGGAGCGGATGGCGTATTTCAATACAAAATTTTACTTATAATAACATATTCATACTTTTATTAACAATTTCAGCACCTATCGGCCAATGGCAACCCCTAAAAAGAATTCCACTCACAAGCCGTCATTGGGGCAAACACTGTCCACTGCATGGTCATATCCAGGTGGGCGAGATCGATCATCGAGACATTCAGATCATGATCGTGCCAATCACTGACCCGGTTCAGGATGATCAGATAACGTTTGCATTGAAGAGCCAGTCATTAATACAGATGCAACTGTGATCTTCCTACCGAAATGTGATATACAACAGGCTGAATGCGG
>JAPLJM010000409.1 GCA_026388595.1 Deltaproteobacteria bacterium | reverse complement strand
GGTTAAATCCTCATTGGTTCATCATTGAATGCAATCACACCGGAGAAACTTTGAGTGCCTGGTTTTCCGAGGATACCAAAGCACTTCAAACATTAGCATACATGCTTTCGCATGGTTCTCAAAATCCGTCAATCATTGCTTTGTTACACGAAGGGATGATTGATTTTATGAACGGATTCGCGTATTGTGGGCTATCAACGGTCACGCATCGGGGTCCTTATGCGCCATCATAAACTGGAACGGTTCTTTCTCTTGTTCATTCTGAGCGTCATGCTGACGGGTTGCGCGACGCTTCCTCCGCCGCGGCTCCAGGAATCGGGCCTGAACAGCCGGTTTGCCTTTGGCCGGGATGTGAATTTTGATGAATATATCCGGCAATCGGGGCGGATGATTGAAAAGGCCCGCGTGGATATCAATGAAACCAACCGGGATGTTATCCTGGATGCCAACCGGCCCTTTGAACTGAGACCCGATGAATGCCGCTTTCCCCGGAATCGGGAGGGCCGGTATGAAAGAGGAATCCTGCTGATCCACGGCCTGTCGGACTCACCCTATTTCCTGAAACCAATCGCCCGGCGCCTCCAGGAGCGGGGCTTTCTGGTCCGGTCGATCCTGCTGCCGGGCCATGGCACGGTCCCCGGCGACCTCCTGAACGTGAACTATCAGGAATGGGTCAGGGCGACGGCCTATGGGATCGAGCAACTGAAGCCCCGTGTGGAAAAGCTCTATCTGGGCGGATTCTCGACAGGTGGCGCCCTCTGCATCCGTGAAGCCCTGGAAAACCGGGATGTCCATGGATTGATCCTGTTTGCCCCCGCGGTGGGCATCAAAAGCCCCTGGGCCTTCATGGCCGATTTTCTGAAGGTTTTCAACGACTGGCTGGGAAGCGAAGGGGACGACAAGGATTATGCCAAGTATGAGACCTTTGCCGTCAACGGGGGCGCCCAGGTCTATCACCTGACCCGCGAGATCGATGCCGCTTTTGGCGCGGGCAAACGTCTTGCCATGCCGGTGTTCGCCGTCTTGAGCGCCGATGACATCTCCATAGACACGGCAAAAATGGTCGATGTCTTCAATGCTTATGTGACATCTCCCAAAAGTGTGTTGCTGCTCTACGGCAAGGAGGAGATGAAAGGCCAAATGGACAGCGCCGGGAGAATTTTCTTTCGGCAAAGTTACTTTCCGGAAGAGCGGATTCTCGATTACGCCCATATATCGCTGCTCATGCCGCCCGATGATCCCCATTACGGCAAAAGCGGGGATTACAAATACTGCCTGCATTACCAGGCCGACCGGGAAAAGAGGACGTCCTGCCTCCATGATCCGCAGGTCTGGCAGGGTGAAATCACACCGGGGAACTTGAGTAAATACACCCTGCGCCGGCTTACCTACAATCCCCGCTATGACGAAATGATCAAGGTCCTGGACCGTTTTCTGGCGGGGCTGAATTAGATCGTTAAATCCTGACGGCTTTGTAAAAAGTCCGGACTCTTCCAGCCTTACCGGCGGCCGAAGACAGGATGGCGGACCGCCGCCAGGTGGATCAGACGGCTGCCCATGGCGCCGAAGGAAAAACCGGCGATCTCCGCCGCACAGGCCATGCTGGCGTCGGAACTGATATCCGGATTGGGGTTGATGTCCAGGATGTAAAAGACCCCATCCCGCAGGCGGATGTCCAGCCGGGCCAGATCCCGGCAGCGGTCGGCTTCGTAGGCCGCCCGGGCTGTGCGGTACAGGAGGTCCTCTTCCGCTTCCGTCAGCGGGGCGGGCAGCCGCAACTGAATTTCCTCGTAGTGTCGCGATCCGGGACTGAACTTGGACTCATAGGTGCACAGCCGGTCCCGCACGTCATCGAAGCGGCTGAAATCCATTTCCGCCACCGGCAGCATCTGCACCTCGCCGTTGCCCCACAGGGAGACATGGAATTCCCGGCCGTCGATGAAATCCTCCACCAGGGCGGGCTGTTTGAATTCATGGAGAATGTAGGCAATGCGGGCGCGCAGGTCGTCGACGTTCCGGACAACGGCATCGGTCGTCACACCGAGACTGCAATGCTCCTGCGCCGGCTTCACCATGGCCGGGAAGCAGGACCAGTCTCCCGGATCGGCCGTCGTATAGATGCGCCAGCGGGGAGTGGGCAGGCCCTGCGCTTCCAGGAGCTGTTTCATCCCGCCCTTGTCCCAGCTCAACCGGAGCACCTCCGGCGTCGGCCCGGTGTAAGTAAATCCGGACGCTTCCAGAATTTCCGCCACAAGCGCATCGCTGTGCGGGATGCCCGGCAGCTCTTCACACCAGTTGAAAACAATCCATGCAGCGGGGTCGTAGCTTTTGAGGCAGGCGGCTAAATCAGCATCGCAGACGGCGACGGTGGTTACCGGATGGCCGAGTTCATGGAGGGCGGACGCAAGCTTGTCGGCTTCCTGAATGGCAATGTCCCTGTCCCCTGCAGGCCAGGCCGGGTCCAGATTGTGCAGCAGCAGGACGGGCAGGTCGGTCATGGCATCGTTCCTTGTGACGATTGGGGGTTGTTTCTGGACGGTATTATTCATATTATGATCTTATGAAAACAACCATGATAACCAAAACGCCCAGGATAAATCTGTACCAGACAAAGGGCAAAAAATCCTTTGTCAGCACATATCGGAGTAAAAATGCAATACTGACGATGCCGGTTATACAAGACACCAATATGCCCACCATAAAGTCCATCGTGATGACAGAGGGATTTGAAATAATATGGGGGAGCTTGAGCACAGCGGCGCCGAAGATAATCGGCGTTGACAGCAAAAAGGAAAACCGGGCGGCGCCTTCCCGGGTGAGTCCCATCATTAACCCCGTGGTCATGGTAATCCCCGAACGTGAAACCCCCGGAATAACAGCCAGGGCCTGAGATAGGCCGATAAAGAGACTGGTTCCCAAAGTGATATTTTTCATCTCAATCGTCTTGGCGCTCTTCCGATCCGCCCAGTACAGGAGAATGCCCAGAAAGATGAGCATGATGGCAATCAAAAGGGGGGATCTGAAAATGGTTTCGGCCTTTTTCTCCAGCAGAAATCCGACAGCGGCTGCCGGCACGCTGGATATTGCCAGATACCAGAACAATCGACCTTCCTTACCCTGGGCGTCCGTGAACGCCTTTATGAAAAGCTGTAGCCAGTCTCTCCAGAAATAGATAACGACCGCAATGAGTGTGCCGACGTGCAGGGCAATGTCAAAAGTAAGTCCCGGGTCCGTCCATTTGAAAAGCCAGGGAACCAACACCAGATGCGCCGAGCTTGATATGGGCAGAAACTCACCCAATCCTTGAACCAATCCCAATATGACCGCCTGCAGGGTCGTCAACTCTCACCTCGTCAGCATTGATTGAACCGTTGTTCAGGTCTGAGGGGGCGATTAATATCGCATTATGTT
>JAPLJM010000333.1 GCA_026388595.1 Deltaproteobacteria bacterium | reverse complement strand
CGTCAGCTCCCGGGCGCCGGCAAGCCGGCCGAAAAGCCGTCCCGCGGTTGTAAAATAACGGCGGTATACCGAACGTAGGAGCTCCGCCCGCAGGACCGGCATATTCTTGGGATCGCCGCTGCCCAGGTAGAAATGGCATTTGTCGGCGCAGGCGCCGCAGCGGACGCAGATGTCCATGAAGAGCCTGAAAGAGCGGTATTTTTCCAGGCGCTCCCGAATGCCCTCCAGGATGATTTCCTTCCAGTTCGGGGGCAGTTTCCAGTCTGCATCGGAGGGCTGCCACGCCCTGGGATTGGAAAGGCCGAGTGCCGTCAGGCTCTTGGCACCGCCGCTGTAGCTCCAGGTTCCCGGGCGGAAATCGACGGGTGTGTCCATCCACGGTGTCTGCGGTGGCTTGTAGCTGATCCGGATCAACTCCTCAGGTTTGGGTATCTTGACAGAGGCCAATGACTACTCCTTCTCCACCGGCAGACCTGCCAGCTTCATCTTGTCCCTGAACTCGTCCTCGTATTCCTCATAGGTGTGGCCCTTGACCGGGGCGTTCCAGGGGTTGATATGCCTGTTCCTGCGGTTGTCGTTGGCGAGGTTCCGTGTCGGGCTGAGAAAGACCCCTCCTGCGTGCATCAGCTTGCTCATGGGAAACCAGGAGATGAGGACGAAAACGAAGAACAAGTGAATGTAAAAGACTTTGCCGAGCTCCCCGGGAACGACGGGCGAAAATGTGACCCATCCCAGGGCCAGATTCTTAACCTGCAGGAGATCGGTGGGGAAGAAGTGCCTCATGAGGAGGCCCGTGCCCACCGCGCCCAGGATCAATAGTATGGAAAAGTAATCGGTGAACAGGGAGATGTAACGCAGTTGCGGAACGACTACCCGGCGGAGAAACAGAAACGACAGTCCCGCGAGCATGGCGATATCGCTCAGATACAGTGTCGGGATGCCGATTTCAAAGAACCCGTCCACTGCGGAGAGGCCGCTGATCCAAGGGGCGATCGGCTCGATGAAGAAGCGCAGGTGCCTCAAAAGGATGATGAGCAGGGACCAGTGGAAGAGAAGACCAAAAAACCAGAGCCACTTGGCGCTACCGTAGACGGGCCGCTGATTGTACAGGTCCGCCCGGGTGTTCCTGAAGAGCGAGCGGAAAAGAAAAACTTCCAGGGCCATCCTTCCGATCACGCCCGGTAGCCCGGAGGGGCTTTCCAGAGGGTTGGTCTTGATCCAGGGTAGTGATTTCTCCTGGCCGCAGGTGGTTGTGATCCGAAAGGGAACAGGAGCACCGGCCCATTTCAAAATACGATAAACAAATCCCGCAAGAAAAAGAGAAAAGGCCACATAGGGGAGGATGACCGTCAGGAAATAGGCCAGGTCCGCACTAAAAGCGCCACCCAGCGCCAGCAGCGTCAGGACCAGGATCGCGATCAGGGATGTCAGAAGGTTCATGTCGGCTCTTCCGTCTGTCTCAAGTCTTTATCATGATGTCCAAGATGGCTCATCGCCGAAGCGGATCATCGGTTTTTTCATGTCGGCCATGGCGTTGACGATCAGTTCGACCAGGCCGCCATAGTACAGACGGCTGCGCTCTTCGGCGGAATAATAGCCGATGATGTCCCGGATGGCGCCCTTGCAGTTCGAGCAGGGGGCGCAGACATATTTCGGGACCTCCCGGGGCTCGTCCTTGAACGCCTCCAGGATCTGCAGGAACTTTTTCCGGCTGCTGACGAGATTGCGCCATTCGGCGAAGTTGTAGCCCGACATGATGGCGAAACCCGAACCGCCGCCGCAGCAGTAGTTCATGACACCGTGGGGTGTCATTTCCCGGAACTTGGGTGCGATCTTTCTCAGGATGCGCCTCTGGGGCTCCACAATCCCCATGGCCCGCACAATGTTGCAGGGATCGTGCAGTGTGACGGGGAAATTGTTTCGACTGGGATTCAGCTTTATTTTTCCCTTCAGGACGATCTCCTCCAGCGTGACCATGGCCGATTCCCGCGGAATATTGAGATCTCCCGTCAACAGACGGTCGGCGATGACGGTCAACGCTTTATGCGCATGTCCGCATTCACCCACGACAATCTTTTTGACCTTCAGTCTCCGGGCGATATCGGCATGCCTGACGGCGACACGTGAAAATTGCACATCATCATACCATAAGCCGTAATTGACTGCATCGTAACCGGCGGCCTCCGAAGACAAGGTCCAGGAAAGGCCCGCTGCCTGAAAAATGATGGCAAAGGCCCCGACGTTTTCCGGCCAGGCGAGCATCTCCCCGGCGTTGTGGAGCAGAAGGATGTCCGCCCCTTCGACGTCCCAGGGGACCTCGACCTTTGAGCCGGTGATCTCCTCCATCTCTTCCTGGATGAACTCCATGCTGTCCTTGGCAGCCGCCGGGGTCATGCCGGTGGTGGAACCGACGCGGAGGTGCTGGACGGTTCCCTTGTCATGGATCTCCTTGGGGGCGATGCCCATCTCCTGGGAGAAGAGCTTGCGGATCTCATGGTTGATCAGCCCGTTGTCCACGCCGATCGGGCAGACCGTGGCGCAGCGCCTGCAGAGGGTGCAGCGGTAGGAGAGTTCAGCGAGGCGGGCGATCGTGGTCCAGTTCAGATCGATATCGCCGGTGAACTTGGCGGTAATTTTCCCGCCCGGTTTGAGGTATTTGTTGTAAATCCGGCGCAGGACCTCGGCACGGAACATGGGCCGATGGATATCTTTTTTGCCGCTCATCTCATAAATGGGACAGGCGTCGGAACAGGTCTGACACTTGGCGCAGTGCTCCATCGACAACATCAGGGGCTGCAGAAAGGTCCAGTTGTTATTCTTTTCAAAGAGCTTTTGCAGGCCCGCAAGAAAGCGGCGGACCAGTTCCTCCTCTTCCTGTTTGTTCGCAGGTTTGGGAATGCCGATGGCCACAGTGTCGTCCAGTGAGGCCTCGATGTTCTTGATCTTGTCCGGCTTCAGAGGGGGGATTGCCGTCTGATTGAAATCCTCATAGGGAGGAGGCAGGGGCGGTAGCTCACCCGGCTCGATGTGGCACAGACATTCGGATGGCCTGGCAAGGTCGGAGGGGTTCAGGGGTTTGTTCATTTCTTCTCCTCCGTGGGTGCCGAAGAGGCGATGTCGAGCCAGGTTTTTTGTCCGTCCGCCCCGACATGCTTTGCCCCCCAGGTCGGTCTCAAATTCAGATTCTTCCTGACGGCGGCCTCAATCCCGCCGCCCCGCCGGTTTGGGGCATCGTCCCATTTGACATTGTGGTAGAGGAAATACTTCATGAACATATGAGACATGTGGGTGAGCGGGATGTAGGCGACCAGAAGCGATGCCGAAACGATGGCCACGATTCCGGAGATGCTTCGACCCGGCACGTGTGCATTCAGGGGATGCCCCCCCGTCAGCAGACCCATCACATAGGCCTTGGCGCCTTCCAGGAAGGGATCGCCGGACAGACAACTGACGAGAGCGGAAAGGAAGAAGAGAAGGATGAACAGGAGGTTGAAATAGTCGACCGGGGAGGAATAGTTTCTCAGTTCCGCGTCGGTCCACCGCCTGTAGAGAAGCCCCAGAGAGCCGATATTTCCGAGGATCAGGCCACCCCATCCCATAACGGCGATGAAACCGTCCAGGAGGGTCCGGAGTGTGGAGCCGGCGGAAAATACGGTCGAACCCCAGAGGGTAAAGCCGGCATGTCCCAGCAGCAGGATAACCGTCGCGATCATCATGTACAGGCCGAAATGAAAGGGAAAGGAGACCCACCACAGGCCCCGGTTCTCCTTCCACAAGCCCCGGATGAACAGGATTTCCGGCACCATGTAGAGCAGTTCACCGAGCAGTGATTTTTCCTGCTTCTTCTCCCACCAGTCGATCTCTTCCATGTAGGATCCGCCATAGGCGACCTTGGCGGACGTTTCGTGCTGGACGGGATAGATCTCCCAGCGGACATGGACGGGCATGGTCATCTGCCGGTAAATCCGGTACAGGGTCGCAAGGGCGAACACCGCGATGCACAGGTAAGACAAGATATAGAATCCCATGGCCGTTTCCCCTAACGCCAGTTTCACCGGTTATTTTAAGGAAATCTTTTAGACGCACCCTGTCGGTTTCGACAGTCCCGCCAGTTTGCAGGCCCCTTTGGCAGGGCCGGTCGGGAAGAGTTCATAGAGCTTCTTCACATCGATTCCGTTGTCCTTGCAGAGTTTGCGGATCATGGGCGCAATGCCGAACTTCTGGAAGTAGTCCCGAAGATAGTTGATAATTTTCCAGTGCTCTTCCGTCAGTGTGCCTTCGATGTCTTCTTCTTTTGCATAGGCCTCGGCGAATTCCTCATTCCACTTGTCCAATTCCTGAAGGAATCCGTCCTCGTCCACTTCGTAAGTCTTTCCAGATAGTTCAACTGTTGGCATGGGTGATAACCTCCGTATAAAGTCTATTTCAAGATTGGTGTTGCCGCTTGCTGTTGCCTGTAAAGGTCGAGTGCCGGTTGATCGTCCTGTCCCTCCTTGTACCTTCGGGCGGCGCCGATCAGGGCCGGGGCCCACAGCGGCGTCCCCAGAGCATGGAGATGGGTGAATCCGGCCAGTACATTGTTTTCCATAAGACCGTCATGGCTGCCGTCCATTCCCGTCCCCAGCTTCACTCGAAAGGCCATCCGGTCTACACCCGCCCCGCAGGAAAGTATCCGGCAGTAATGGAACTCATGGCCATTTAAGATCGTGCCCACCGGGAAGAAGGGATTGTCCTTCCCCACCTCCAGGATCGTGTACCCGTGTCCCTGGGGGCGTTTTTCCATTCCGAAGGTCACGGGAAGGGCTCCGACCATCGGGTAATGGATATCACCGACGGTCAGGAATTCCCCCAGGTAGATGAACCCCCCGCATTCGGCATAGACAGGAAGGCCGTTTTCCACCGCCCCGCGCAGGGATTGGCGAAACGCCTTGTTTTCGGCGAGGAGCCCGGCCTGTGTTTCAGGAAATCCGCCGCCGATATAAAGGGCATCCACCGCGGGTAGTTTGCTGTCCTCGATGGCGCTGATTTCAATGATCCGGGCGCCGCCTTCGGCCAGCGCCTCGATGTTTTCATGATAGTAAAACTGAAAGGCCGTATCCCGGATCACGCCAATCGTAACCGGCTTGCAAACGGCTTCTTCCAATGAATCGGTCCGCTGCAACCCCTCTACCTTCCAATGCGGGGCGCTTCGGGCTATTCGGATCAGGTGTTCCAGATCCAGGTGTTTTTCGGCAATATCACCTGCCCGGTTCAGGATTTTCCCGGCGCGGTCATGCTCCTGCGGCGGGATCAACCCGAGATGCCTTTCCGGAAACGGAAAGTCCACCTCTGTCAGCCTCGGTAAGACTCCGAGAACGGGGAGTTTGCAGATCTCCTCGACGGACTTCCTGGCGATGGCTGCGTGGCGGTTTCCCCCGACCCGGTTGAGGATCACGCCCCGGATATCCACTTCCGGATCGAGATGCTGGCATCCAAGAACCATCGCCGCAACGGTCCGGGTGACTTTGTCACAGTCAAGAATCAATACGACAGGCGCCTTGACAAGCTTCGCCAATTCCGCCGTGCTGTAAGCCCCCGCCGAATTTACGCCGTCGTACAGGCCCCGGTTTCCTTCAATCAAAGCCAGGGATCCTTCCTTGAAACGGCGTGAAAACGAGCGGACCACTTGCTCCCGGCCCATCAAAAAAGCGTCCAGGTTGTAGCACGGTTTAGAGGCTGCCAGAGCAAGCCAGGCGGCGTCGATATAATCCGGCCCCTTTTTAAAGGGAACAACGGTGATCCCTCTTTTCTGCAGGGCTACAACCACTGCCACGGAAATGGTGGTCTTCCCTGCGCCGCCCCGCAGGGCGGCAAAAACCAGACGAGGGCAGGGTTGATCCATGATCCATCATCCTCTTTTGGCACATCAACATTCTTTGGGAAAGAATTCGGCCAGCACAAGGTACGTCGTACTTCCGCTGGACCAATACTTCAAAACCTCTTCATCCAGAAGGACCTTCACGACCTCCTGGATGGCATGCCGGTCTTCTCCGGGCAGCCACCGGGTGACATCCCGGATATAGAACATTTTTTTGTCCCCTTTGGATTTCTCCCGGAATAATTCACAGACCTGCATTTTTAAATCATCACTCATGGTTACCCCCATTTGAACAGCGTGGATGAGCGGAATGTTTCCGTTGCCATCGTGAAATCGTCAATATGCTTATCTGTAAACGGGATGCCTGTCAGGTTGAAGAACCTCTCCCACCCGACGCGTTCGATCCACTCACCAACCCGTTCATGCTTTCTGGCATGGCTGGCGTAAACTTCGATGATGTTCTTCACGGCGTCCACGACTTCCGGCCAGCGTGGCGGATTATTGGGCAGAAAGGGGATTGCCAGCTTTGAGAACGTGGGCGCGCTACGGGCATTGGAAACCTTCCCACCCACCCAGATGGAGATCCCGTCATTATCAGGATCAGCAATGGGCATGGCCGGACAGACCGTGTAGCAGTTTCCGCAGTACATACACTTGTCCTCGTTGACGGTCACGGTCTTGTTCTTCATATCGCCGCGGATGGCGCCAGTGGGGCAGGATGCCACCGTGGACGGAATTTCACAAAGATTCGGCACACGGCTGTTGTCCGGCTTGGGGACGGTCCGATGGATGCCGAGAATGGCGATGTCGGAGCAGTGGACGGCGCCGCACATGTTCAGGCAGCAGGCCAGGGCGATCCGGATATGGGCCGGCAGTTTCATCGTGACAAAGTAATCGTAGATCTCGTCCATCAGGGCTTTGACGGGGCCGGAGGCGTCCGTGGCCGGTGTGTGGCAATGGACCCATCCCTGGGTGTGAACGATATTCGAGATGGAGTGACCCGTTCCGCCGACGGGATAATTCCGGCCGTCCAATTCCGCGAGCAAAGGTTCGATGCTCTCCTTGTTGTCAAGGAGAAACTCGATATTGTTGCGGCTCGTGAAGCGCAGGTAGCCTTCGCAATATTTTTCGGCGATATCACAAATTTCCCGGATGTGATCCGTCGAGAGCAGCCTCGGTGATCCGGCGCGCACGGTGTAGAGCGCCTCGCCCGATTCGGCAACGTGCAACAACACGCCCGGCTTCAGGATTTCATGATAACGCCATTTCCCGTAGTTTCGCTGAATAACGGGTGGCAGCATGGTTTTGTAATCAGGGGGACCGATATCGGTAGCCATATCACTTCACCTCCTTTTGGATTTCTTCAGGCCAGAAGAAGACATAGGGATTTGTCCTCGGTGCTTTGACCATCTGGGGAACGGCAGGCAGGCCCACGGCTCGCAGGAACACCCGCATACCGAGGCGTTTTATCAATTCGCCCAGTCGTTCTCGGGATTTGCCGTATTCATCCCACCAGTCCTGTATCCGGAGGATCAGGTCCTTCAGCTCCTCATAAGGCGGCTCCAGTTTCATAAAGGGAACGATGACCCAGGACAGGAGCGCTCCTTCGACAATGGGCGCCTTGCCGCCGATGAGGATGGTGGCGCCTTTTTCCTTGCCCTGGCGTAGCGCCTTGGTCATCAGGTTGATGCAGTGCATGCAACGGTTGCAGTCCGCGTCGTAGATCTTCAGTTCGTCTCCGTTCCATGTCATGCACTTCGTCGGGCAGAGGTCGCAAACCTCCTTTTGGATATCGAGGCCCGATGCGGCATAGGCTGCCACCTCCTTCTGGTCGATGGAGATTTTTCCTTTCCAGGTTCCGATCACGGAAAAATCCGACCGGGCGATCGAGGCGACACAGTCATTGGGACAGGCGGATACCTTGATTTTGAACTTATAGGGAAACATGGGACGATGGATCTTGTCCTGAAAGCTCATCGTGATGTTATAGCAGACATCGAGACTGTCGATACAGGCCCATTCACAGCGTCCCGGTCCTACGCAGGCGCTGGGCGTCCGCAGGGCCGAACCGGACCCTCCGAGATCAAACCCGGCCCCTGAAAGATCATCGAAACAGGACTGAAGGTGATCCGTCGTCGTGCCAAGCAGGATGGCGTCTCCTGTAGAACCGTGCAGGTTCGTCAGGCCGCTGCCATGCTTATCCCAGACATCGCAGAGATTTCGCAGGGCGTCGGTCTTGTAAAACCATCCCGTGGGGTGATTGACCCTCATGGTGTGAAAGGCCTGGACATTCGGGAAGAGGTCGGGGCGGTCCGAGTAGCGTCCGATGACCCCCGCACCGTACCCTTTCACACCGACAATCCCGCCATGTTTCCAGTGGCCGATCTTTTCCTTATAGGACAGCTCCAACTGGTTCATCAGGTCCTTGGCCATGGGATTTTTCTCGGCCGCCTGCTTCATGTCCTTTACAAAGCTAGGCCACTTTCCCCCTTCCAGTTCGTCCAGCAGGGGGGTGTCTGATTTCGCCATGATTTTACCTCCTTATTTTTTCGAATCGTCCTGTGATTGTTCGCAGGACACCGTCATCACATTTTCATCCAATAGTCCGCAAACACGACCGTTGACAGGAAAATGCCCAGCGGGACATTCACCAGGACGCCGATGGTGAAAGCCCAAAAGGGCTTCATCCCGAAGGTGAACATCTCCTTGAAGCGGGTGGAGAGGCCGATGCACAGGAAACAGAGGACGAAGGCCCAGGAACGGAGCTTCTTGATCGGTGCGATCACGTCGGGATCCAGGACACTGCTTTCCCAGTTCGTGCGGGCGGCAAGCTGGCTGATAGCGGCGGTCTGGGCCGGGTCGGCGACCTTTGCCTTCAGCGCCTTCAGTTCATCGCCCGCCAGGACACCCTTGAAAGCCAGGGTCTTTTTTTCCACATCGATCTTCAGACGATCGGCAAACTCCGGCGGAACCTGGAACTGCGAGAAATCCGCCTTGTAATCCTTCCCCTTGAATTTTCCCTCCCATTTGGCCTTGCCCAGGGAATCCGCCGGGACCATCGTTCCGACGATGCTGACGATGATGGAGGCGGCCAGAAATCCGAGGACGAACTTGGGGAAGCGCTCCCAGATGATCCCGGCCCCAACGGCACTTTTCTTTTCACCTTCTCCCTTTTCCCAGAACATGACCGAGACGAAGGCCAGGATGAGGCACCAGATCCCGATCCAGATATCCCGGCCGATGACCTTCATCAGGGTGAAGGTTTGAATCGGCACATCGCCGAAGCGGGTTGCCAGCTCGGCGGCCACGGCAAAACCGGCAGCATCGGCGAATTCCGATGAACCGATGATGGCGCCCGCTACGCCGGGTGAAATCGTCTGCGGGACGAGCTGCTTCAGGGCGAAGGATAAAGCGAAGATCATGATGATCGCCCAGACCGTGACGATGGCGATGGTAATCGAGATGTGCTCTTTCTTGGCCTTGACCGCGCCGCCCACGGCAATGGCGGCGGATACGCCGCAAATGGCGCCTCCGACGCCCAGGACGGCGCCGAACTGGGGTTCCAGTTTGAAGATCTTTGTCGCGGCCAGGTAGATGGCGCCCCAGGTGCAGACGGAAATGATTGTGGCCTGCATCATGGCGGCGGGTCCGGCCTTGATGATGAGGGTCAGGGGGAGGGTTGCTCCCAAAAGGACGATACCGGTCTTGATGTAGTATTCCGTCCGCAGGGAGACCTTCATCCAGGCGGGAATCTTCCAGATGTTGGAGATGATCAGACCGACGATGAGGGCCAACAAGGGCGCCTCAATGTTGAAATCGATCATGAACTGCAGGCCGGAGAGGTAGAAGATGATCAAAGAGCCGACAAAGAGAATAATGAAACCGGGGATGAACTGGCTCAGCTTGTGGCCCATGAGCTTCATGGAGAAACTGAACACCAGGCCGAACAAGATAAAGATGGTCAGATAACCCCCGAAATTTTTCGCCAGGTCGGCCCAGACTTTTCCGAAATCGGTCACCTTTCCCGGCAAAACCGCCCAGTCTTTGATGGATGTGCCTGACCAGAGGGCAATAATTGAAAACAAGACAATACCGAGACCAAGCCATACGGACCACCAATCTTCCGTTTTCCAGAGTTTCTCAAAACCGCCGCCATTCATTGGAGTCTCCTTTCTAGACAAGAAACTGTCTAATTGTTGGGTTTGGTTCACCCAGGTTAAGGGTCTT
>JAPLJM010000105.1 GCA_026388595.1 Deltaproteobacteria bacterium | reverse complement strand
CCATTCCGGCCTTTGTCATCGGAAAGGACCGCCGCGTCATCTACTGGAACAGGGCGCTGGAAGAGCTCAGCGGAATCAGGGCGGAAGAGGTGGTCGGGACCCGCCAGCACTGGCGGGCCTTTTACAGCACCGAGCGCCCCTGCATGGCCGATCTGCTGGTGGAAGAATTTCCGGAGACTGTTCCCCGCTGGTATGCCGGGAAGTTCATCAAGTCCAAGCTGATCGATGAGGCCTACGAGGCGACGGATTTCTTCCCCGACCTCGGTGTCCGGGGCAGGTGGCTGCGCTTCACGGCGGCCGTGATCCGAAATGCTGAGGGGTCGTTGGTCGGCGCTGTTGAAAGCCTGGAGGACATCACGGAAACAAAATGGGCGGAAGCGGCCCTGCTGAACGCCCATGAAGACCTGGAATCCAAGGTCCGGGAGCGGACCCGCGAATTGGCCCGGACAAACAAGGCGTTGCAGACCGAACTCCGCGAACGGGAGCGGGTGGAAAAGGCCCTGAGAGAAACGACGGAACAGCTCTCCCTCATTCTGAAGTCCCTGCCCATTGTTTCTTATACCTGCAGCGCCGACAAGCATTTCAGGACCACCTTTGTCAGCCATACCATCACGGAAATTACCGGCTATTCCCCGCAACAGTTCACCGATAATCCTTTGTTCTGGCAGGATCACATTCATCCCGATGATCGTGAACGGGTCCTGGCGGAACTGAAAACAGCCGTCCGCAAAGGGGCCTATCAATGCGAATATCGCTTCCAGGCCTCTGACGGGTCCTACCGCTGGTTTTCCGATGATCGGCGTTTAATCCGATTCAGCAACCGGTGGCGGAATTACATGGTCGGCGCGTGGCGGGATGTAACGGAGGACCGGCGCATCCGGCAGGAAGGCGAACTCCGCCTGCAACAGATGATTCAGTCCCATAAATTGACGGCCCTGGGCGAGGTTGTGGCCGGCGTCGCCCATGAGATCAACAACCCCGTCAGCTTTATCGCCTACAACATCCCCTTGCTGGAGGAAATGTGGAACGCCGTTGAGCCGATCCTTGCCAGCGACGGCGCCTCCCATCCCGACTGGGGCGACAAAGGGATCAGCTACGTGGAAGTCTGCACGAACATGAGCGAGATCATTGAGGAATTCAAGATTGCCTCCCAGCGGATCAAGCGCGTTGTTTCGGGCTTGAAGGAGTTTGCCCGGACGGACGAATCGGCCCAGATGAAGCCCATTCAGATCGGTGACGTCATCCAGGGCGTCCTGATTCTTGTGGGCGCACAAATCCGGAAAACGGTATCCCGCATCGATCGCTACGTTGACAGCAATCTGCCGCCCATTCAGGGACATTTTCAGAAAATCGAACAGGTGATTGCCAATCTGTTGATCAACGCCCATCAAGCCATTCCCGCCGATCGGAAGGGAAGAATCATCATCACCGCGAGATACCTTGAACGGCTCAGAGCGATCCTGATCGACATTGAGGATAACGGCATGGGCATGGAAAAAGACGTGCTGGATCATATTTTTGAGCCGTTCTTTTCTACCCGCAGAGACAAGGAAGGCACCGGCCTGGGGCTTTCCATTTCCTACGGCCTGATCAAGGATCATCATGGCCTGATCGGGGTTCTTTCCCGGCCGGGACTGGGAAGCCGGTTTTCCCTGTTCCTCCCCGTTGACGGCGAAACCCGCATTGATATTCGTCCTGCCATGCTCTGC
>JAPLJM010000252.1 GCA_026388595.1 Deltaproteobacteria bacterium | reverse complement strand
CCTCCCGGTGACGGACAATCGCGCCGAATTTCCGGATCAGGCACCGCTCCATCATCTGTCCGACAATATGCAGAACTTCCTGTTCCGGGATGCCGGTCTTCTCGGCAATCGACCCATAGTGGAGCCTGGTCATGGCAAGGTCCCGTTGAATGCACCCGCCTATCACTCGTTCTCGATCCGTCATCATCATCAGGCCATCCTAAAATTTCGCCCCTTGTATCATAAATTCCCACAGTTTTTCCAAATTATTAATGATGACTTCGTAAAAAGTCCGGATGCTGCGTTGCGCTTCACCCTTCGTCATTGCGGCGTACGTTAATCGTACGCCTCATAAATGCGCCGATGAAATCGTCAAATTATTACTTGACAATTCGCTTCGCAGCCTATAAGAGGGCATCGGTATTTGCTTCCATGATAAACTCGCTGGGGAGCGGCGCAAATGCAGGAAAACGTGCCTTTGCGAGCTCGTTTTGCAGCGTCTTTAAAAAACATCCGGAAGGGGGGTGGGAACGGCAGACATCAGATCCGTACAGTTCATCGCAGTCAAAAAACAAAAAAACTAAAGAAAGGATGGTAAAACAAATTATGGTAAAATCCACAAAGATGTTCGTATCGACAGTCATCGGAATTCTTTTCGTTATGTTCTTTGCACCGCTTGCTATGGCAGCTGAGGCAGCCGCTGCAGGCTCAGTCGACTATACCAAAGCCATCGTACTGGGTTGCAGTGTCATTGCCGCAGGTCTCGCCATGGGGCTGGGAGCCATCGGCGCCGGTATGGGCATGGGTCAGGCAACAAGCGGCGGCAGCGTGGCTGTTGGTCGCAATCCGGAAGCACAGGGCAAGGTCATGCTGACCATGATGGTCGGTCTGGCCATGACAGAATCCATCGCCATTTATGCGCTTGTTATTTCGCTGGTGATTCTGTATGCCAACCCGCTGCTGAAGGTGATCGCGCACTAAGATTTTTTATAAGGCAATTTTTAAAGAGGGGAGAAGCGATAATCAGTGTCTTCTCCCCTCTTTTTTTATTTCAAGGAACCCGCCGGCAATACGGCTCATGCAACGCTCTCTATTCAATGACAGGAGAGGGTGCGACTTTGGCGCGGAGGGTTTTTTTCTCAGACTGAATGTGCTTCTGTTCCAGGATTTTTTCCTGTGCCCGTTTGGAGCGGCGGCGCTTCTGACGTCTGATCTTCTCGGTCCGCTGTTTTTCGGCGCTGATCCGGCCGGTCTGAATGCGCTCAATCCGGTCCAGAAGCAGCCGCCTGGCGAGAAAGCGGTTCAGGGTCTGGGAGCGCTCCTGCTGGCATTTGACGGAAAGCCCCGTGGGGGTGTGGACGAGATAGACGCAGGAGGAGGTTTTATTGACTTTTTGGCCGCCGGGGCCGGAAGAACGGACAAAGGTTTCCTTGAGATCGTTTTCGGAGACGCCCAGGTGCTCCATCCGGACCTGGAGGGCGGCTTCTTTTTCGGGAGAGATGTTGAATAGGCTCATGGCATTGGCAGATCATGGATTGCGTCGGACCGTCCTGGAATGGCTTAGAGGGTATAGATACGGTCGCCGACAAAATTGATCCAATGCTGCTTCAGGATGGCCGTGGCCTCGTCTATCTTATCGACGCCCAGGATCAGGATCGTTTCCTTGCCGATTCGCTCGATGGTCGTGTAGATGTAGTGAATATTAACCTCGCCATCGCTCAAAGGCTTGACCACGGCATTCATGCCGCCGGGATGGCAGGGGACCTCCACGGCAATGACGGGGTAAATGGCATACTTGATGTTAAAGCTTTTAAGGACAGTGACGGCCTTTTCGGGGTCATTGACGACCAGGCGGAGCGTGCTGATTTCCTCGGTGCTGGCAGCCGAAATGGCTTTGGTGCTGATGCCTTCCTTGTCCAGGATATCCAGCAGCTTGGTCAGGGCGCCGGGAACGTTATCCAGTTGTATGGAAATCTGCAGGACCGCCATGATCAGTCCACCCCTCCATCCCAGTCATAACCGGACGTGAAGGCATTCCGGTTCAGTTCCATCAGGGATTTCTTCTTTTCTCCGATAATCGTCTTCAGGCTTTTCAAATACATGTCCGCTGAGACCAGTCCTGTTTTCCGAATATAGGCGCCCATCATCACGATATTTTGAACACGGGGATTTCCGAGACCGGCGGCGATTTCACCGGCCGGGATTTCATAAATCCGGACATCCGTCCGGCTGGGCCGGGCTTCGATAATCGACGAGTTCAGGAAAAAGGCGCCGTTCGGGGCAATCCGGTTTTGAAAGGTATAGAGTGACGGGTTATTCATGACCACCAGAAAATCCGGTTGCGAAGCGATGGGGGAGGCAATTTCGTCATCGGCCACGGCAACCGTACAGTTGGCCGTTCCGCCGCGCACCTCCACGCCATAGGACGGGAGATAGGTGACGTGATAGCCTTCATGCATGGCGGCATGGGCATAGCTGTAGCCCATCATCAGCACCCCCTGCCCCCCAAAACCTGCAAATATCGTTTTATTGATCATGGCCCTTACCCTTGACATCTTTTATCACGCCAATGGGAAACTCCTTGGCCATCACCTCGTCGACCCACCGGCAGGCGTCTATGGGCGTCATCTTCCAGTTTGTGGGGCACTGCGACAGAATTTCGACGAGGGTGAAGCCGACGCCGTCCATCTGATACTGGAAAGCCTTCTTAATGGCCCGCCGGGCCTTCAGGATATTGGCCGGGGTGTTGACGGCGCACCGTTCAATGTATTTGGTCCCCTCCAGGTTAGCGAGGATATCACCCATGCGGATCGGGTAACCGTCCAGGATCGCGTTTCTTCCAGGCGGGGAGGTGGTTGAGTGCTGTCCCAGCAGGGTGGTGGGCGCCATCTGTCCGCCCGTCATGCCGTAAACGGCGTTATTGATAAAAATGACCGTGATATTCTCGCCGCGGTTGGCAGCGTGAAAGGTCTCAGCAGTACCGATAGCCGCCAGGTCCCCGTCACCCTGGTATGAAAAAACAATCCGGTCCGGGAGGGTCCGCTTGATGCCGGTCGCCACTGCGCACCCTCGTCCGTGCGGGGATTCCAGCATGTCGATGTCGAAGTAGTTGTAGGCGATGACGGCGCATCCGGCGGGGGGAACCCCGATGGTCCGGTCCCGGATATTGAGCTCGTCGATGACTTCCGCGATCAGGCGGTGCGTAATGCTGTGACCGCAGCCCGCACAGTAGTGGAGCGCATTGTTCTTCAAAGATAGGGGCCTGCCAAAAACCTTTTTCATCATAGCGTCCTTATTGCGACCCCCGGTCCCATGTGTTTTTCGTATGATGTTCAATGAATTTGGTCAGTTCCACGGGAGTTGGAATCACCCCGCCCGGTCTTCCGTAAAAATGGACGCACCCGGCGCCGTTCAGGGCAAGTCGGACATCTTCCAGCATCTGACCGGTGCTCATTTCAAAAACAATGAATGTATCGATCTTTTCAGAAAAATGTTTAATCACCTCGGCAGGGTAGGGCCAAAGGGTAATGGGGCGAATCAA
>JAPLJM010000343.1 GCA_026388595.1 Deltaproteobacteria bacterium | reverse complement strand
TCCGTAAAGGAAGAGACGGCATTCACCTTCAAAATCGTCAGATCCTTGGCCTTTTTCTGCAACAGGGCATTCACACACAAAAGCACCCGTTCCCGCGTATCCCCGTTTTCCTGCTTCAATCACACCTCCCGATTCATTATTCGCACCGTTTCAAACCTCTTCCGATATGCGACGCATATCATTAACCTCTTGTTTTCAATAACAGATTGATTAAACGTTGTCAATGTAAATCCACTATGAACGCGTACGCCCCACGCATGTCTTGCTCCGCCTCAGAAGGATTGCTTTTTCTTTTTTCTTATCCGTTCCATTGAAATGTCCAGATCAGTTGTTTGAAGTGATTCCAGCTCTTTGTCATATGCTGATTGCAGGAAACGTAATAATGGATGGTTTTTACACCCGAGGACCGGAAAAAGCAAAGGGAAATCAAGATAGAATGCAGCTATATCCGATTCATCGATGAAGCATTGCCATCTCGAAAGAAGTGAAAAAATGAATTTGCCGGTTGTGCAAAACCACCCCCTGTGATAAACACGAGGCCACTTCAAAGGGGTGCGGTCAACATGCAGGAGATCTTGAAAAAAGTACAGATTCATATGCCCTTTCACATGCTCTGGGACAAGTATCTGCCCATGGTCCTCAAGGAGCGCATCAATCCGGAGATCGGCTTCAATCACGAATCCCTCGACCGTTTTCATCCCGCCGACTTCAAGAAAATCGCTGATGTCCTTGTGGGTGCCGGCCTGAGAACGACCATCCATGCCCCCTTCATGGACCTGAGGCCCGGCGCCCTGGATCCGAAAATCCGGCAGGTGACGGTGGACCGCATCCGGCAGGTCTTCGATTTGGCGCCAGCTTTCCGGCCCCGTTCCATCGTCTTTCATCCCTCCTTCGACGAACGCTACTACGTATCCACGGAAGCCCTGTGGCTGGAAAACAGCATCGCCACCTGGCAGTACTTCCTGCCGCTTGCCGAGGAGATGGACACCCTGATTGCTCTGGAAAACGTCTATGAAACCGATCCCAAACCCCTGAAGGCGCTCCTTGCTTCCATTGACTCGCCAACTATTTGTTTTTGCTTCGATACCGGGCATTTCAACGCCTTTGCCCGGTCGCCCCTGAACGACTGGATCCGGGAACTGGGTCCGCTGACAGGTCAGCTTCACCTGCACGACAATCATGGGATCACCGATGAGCATCTGCCTCTGGGAGAGGGTAATTTCCCCTTCCACGACCTTCTTCAACAATTGACGGAAATGGGAAAAAAGCCGATCATCACGCTGGAAGCCCACTCGGAAAAGCATTTGTGGCAAACTCTGGAAAACATCAGAACCATGAAGCTGCTTGCGGACCTGTGAGGCGCGCCGAAGATGCTGCGATACATCGCGAAAAGACTGATCTTTATGGCGCCGCTGCTGGTCGGGATCACCATCATCTGCTTTACGGTCATGCATCTGGCCCCCGGTTCTCCCACGGATCTTCAGACCCAGATGAATCCGCGGGCGTCCGCCGAAGCGCAGGAACGGCTGCGGGCCATGTATGATCTGGACAAACCGCTTTATCACCAGTACTGGATCTGGGTGAAGAAGTTGGCCGTTCTGGATCTCGGGCAATCTTTTTCCACGGATCACCGGCCCGTATCGAATAAGATCCTGGAGAGGCTGCCCATTACGATTCTCCTGAATTGCCTTTCGCTGACCCTGATCCTGGCGATCGCCATTCCCATCGGTGTATTGTCCGCCGTTCACCAAAATTCCCTTTTCGATAAGTTGACCAGCGTCTTTGTCTTCATCGGCTTTGCCATTCCCACCTTCTGGCTGGCGCTGCTTTTGATGATCCTCTTCGGGGTGCAACTGGGCTGGCTGCCCATTTCCGGCATCCGGTCGCTGAATTACGAGTATCTGCCTTCCGGGGCGGCCGTCTGGGATCTGATCAAGCATTTGATTCTGCCTGTTTTGCTTTCCGCCTTTGGCGGGCTCGCCGGCCTCTCCCGGTACATGCGGTCGAACATGCTGGAGGTGATCCGGCAGGACTATATCATGACGGCCCGTGCCAAAGGCCTGAGTGAGCGGGTGGTCATTTACAAACACGCCCTTCGGAATGCACTGCTGCCCGTGATCACGATCCTGGGGTTATCCATTCCGGG
>JAPLJM010000332.1 GCA_026388595.1 Deltaproteobacteria bacterium | reverse complement strand
CCACCTCACGGGGATAAACATTCTCACCTCCGGTTTTGAACATCTCGGAGAGCCTGCCCGTAATATGGATGTAGCCGTCGCTGTCCCGGAAAGCCAAGTCTGTCGTGTAATACCAACCCTCTTGATCGATAACCGCTGCCGTTTCCTCCGGTTTGTTAAAGTACCCTTTCATCAGAAAAGGGCCGCGTACCGCAATCTCGCCGACCTCCCCGTCGGGAAGCTCCCCGCGCTGGTTGTTGACGATCTTTAATTCGAAGGGAGGGGCGATTTTCCCCGCCGTCTTGAGGAGTGTCTCGGCAGAGTCTTCCCTGCGGGTGTAGGTCACGAAGCCGCAAACTTCCGTGCTGCCATAGCCTGTGATGAGCACGGCCCCTGTCTTCTGGCAGAGCGGCTCCAGCAGATCGATCATGATTTTCGGTGCGGCCGCGCCCGCCCAGACAAAGGCCTTGACGCTGCTGAAATCGCATGTCCAGAATTCCGGTTGTTTGAATTCCAGCAGGAACATGACCGGCACCTGCCCCACATGGGTTATTTTTTCCTTTTCGATGATCTTCAGCGTTTCAGCCGGATCGAACTTGTCCATGCAGACAATACAGCCACCCGACATGATTGCTCCGAAACCGATTTCGACGTCTGCGGCAACGTGGTTAATGGGAAAATGGAGGATGGCCCGCGAGTTTTCATCGAAATAGAATTTTTCGACTTCCACCCTGATGTTCTCAACGATGCTCCGATGGGTATGGATGACCCCTTTGGGCTTTCCTGTCGATCCCGATGTGTACAGCAGCAGCGCATCATCGTTTTCCTTGATGGTGGAGGCCCTCTCTTCCAGGGCGGCTTTGAGGTTTCGCCTTGGGTTGGCCGTATAAGCCTGGAAGCTTTCAGTTCCGTCAAAGGGGTCGCCGATGACCAGGACTTTTTTCAAAAATGAGAATTCCTGCATGAGAGCCCTGAGGGTGTCGGCCAGGTCGTTTCCCATGAACTCCCGCAGGGTAATCAGCAGCTTTGGGCGGCAGTCGTTGAACTGGTAGCGGAGTTCCTCAAGGGTGAACTTTGGGGACAGGCCGAGCCAGACGGCCCCCGTCTTGCCCGCGGCCATGTACGTCGTGAGAAATTCGTTGCGCGCCATGGAAAGGAGGGCGACACGGTCACCCTTTTCAATGCCGACCTCAAGATAGGCCATGGCGATGGCATCCATCCTTTCCTTGAATTCACGCCAGCTCAATCTCTCTTCCCCGAAGACCAGGGCATCCGCCTCCGGTCTTGCAGCAGCCCATTTTTCTACGTATTGCCATGTCTGATTCAGCTTTTTCCAAGTCATGGTAGCCTCCCTTCGTCTCTCAGTCTGATATGGCCGTTACTGATGGCTCGTTTTTCTTCGGCGCCAAAAACCGTGAAGAAAAGATCTGTCCCCCCGGGTATCTGATTTTTGCCGGTGAGGCGGACCCTGATGCTGGAACCGGGAAACACCATCCCGGTAAACCGGCAGTAAACAGAGACAAGCCGGTAAGCATTGCCGTCTGTCTCCCTGTTCAGGATGTCACGGACGGCAAGGGCGAGCGTGGATGTCCCTTGATGAATAATTCCGGGCAGACCAACCTGGTGTGCGAATTTCACCGAGGTGTGGATGGGGAAATGAATGTTGGTGCATCCATCGTAGATAAAGGGGGCCAGGGGATCAATGGGTATGACGGATTCCCACAGGGTCCCGGAGGGCTCCGGGTGATGGGGAACAGCGGGAAGCCGTTCCATTCCTTTCCCACCGTCGGTGCACTGGACCCCTCTCATCATGGCGCCGATATGCTCTGTAAACAGTTGATTTCCATCAGAATCCATCGCGTCGAAGCGCAGAACCACATGGGATCCCGCCTTGTGTGGGAGGATGGCGTCAATGACTCCCCTGATGACGAGATGACTGCCGGGC
>JAPLJM010000031.1 GCA_026388595.1 Deltaproteobacteria bacterium | reverse complement strand
CCCTGAATAGCAGCCCCGATGGCCACGACCTCGTCTGGATTGACGCCCTTGTTGGGCTCTTTTCCAAAGATTTCCTTCACCTTCTGCTGGACCCTGGGCATCCGTGTCATCCCGCCGACGAGAATGACCTCGTCGATCTGGGCAGGCGTCAGATTGGCGTCTTTCAAGGCCATGCGGCAGGGCCCCTCGACCTTGTCGATCAGGTCTTCCACCAGCGCTTCCAACTTGGCCCGGGTCAGTTTGATATTCATATGTTTCGGGCCGCTTGCGTCGGCGGTGATAAAAGGCAGATTAACGTCCGTCTCCATGGCCGTGGAAAGCTCCATCTTGGCCTTTTCCGATGCTTCCTTGAGGCGCTGCAGGGCCATCTTGTCCCCCCGGATATCGATGCCCTGATCCTTCTTGAACTCCGTGGCCAGATAATCGATCAGCCGCTGGTCGAAGTCCTCACCGCCCAGATGTGTGTCGCCATTGGTTGATTTAACTTCGAAGACACCCTCACCGAGTTCCAGAATGGAGATGTCAAACGTCCCGCCGCCCAGATCGAAGACGGCAATCTTCTCATCCTTCTTTTTATCCAGACCGTAGGCAAGGGCTGCCGCCGTCGGTTCATTAATGATTCTGAGAACATTCAGACCGGCAATCTTGCCGGCATCTTTGGTTGCCTGACGCTGAGAGTCATTGAAGTAGGCCGGAACGGTGATGACCACATCGGTGATCTTTTCACCCAGATAGTCATCGGCCGTCTGTTTCATTTTCACCAGGATCATGGAGGAGATTTCTGCGGGACTGTAATTTTTCCCCCGGATCGTCACCTGAGCATCCCCGTTGTTCGCCTCCGTTATCTTGAAGGGGCTGATGGTCTTATCGTACTGGGCCTCCCGCGAACCAAACTTCCTTCCAATAAGCCGCTTGATGGCGTAGACGGTATTTTCCGAATTGGTGATGGCCTGGCGTTTTGCCACCTGACCGACCAGACGCTCGCCGCTTTCTGTAAAGGCCACCACGGAGGGTGTCGTTCTGTTTCCTTCCTGATTGGCGATGACAACGGGATCTCTTCCTTCCATAACGGCGACACAAGAATTTGTCGTTCCTAAATCAATGCCAATAATCTTACCCATGATATTTTTCCTCCTTCATTAATCGACAAGTATTGCATGCTTTATCTTTATTCATTGCGCTTCCTCTGTTACAGGAAGCCGGCAGACGGACACCTTGGACGGCCTCAACAGTCTGCCGTTGAGCAGATACCCTTTTTCAAACTCCTCGACGACCTGGTTGTGCACATGGTCCGGGCTTTCCACCTGGAGCATCGCCTCATGGACATTCGGATCAAAATCACGTCCAGCGGCTTCGATTCTTTCTACGCCCTGCTTCTCGAGACATCCGTTCAGCTGATTCTGCACAAGCCTCAGGCCTTCCTTAAACGCCTCAAAATCATTCGACTTACAGGCATGCGCCATGGCCCGGTCCAGATTGTCCACCAGGGGCAGGATTTCTTTAATCAAACTTTCCTGACCATATTTCAGGGAATCGGCCCGGTCACGGGCGGCCCTTTTCTTGTAGTTTTCCAGTTCTGCCACAGCCCGCAGATACTTATCTTGATTCTCGGCTGCCTCTTTTTCCTTGACCTGAAGCT
>JAPLJM010000388.1 GCA_026388595.1 Deltaproteobacteria bacterium | reverse complement strand
CGTGATAGTTAAGCAACGCACATCAGGACAGTTGAATATATTTCATGCTCATTCAATGGCTATTGGGGAGGCTGTAAAGATGAACACCAAACTGCAGGAGTTACCTGTCGAAGAACGGATCAGGATCGTGGAAGATCTCTGGGACAGCATCGCCGCCGAACAAAAGTCTCTGCGGCTCACATCCGAACAAAAGGAGGAACTCAATCGACGTATAGATGCTTATGAAACTGATGGGAATCGCGGTCGATTAGCTACGGATGTTTTGGCTGATATTCGGCGCAAACTATGACCATCAATCTTCGTCTCCGACCGGAATCAGAGCAAGATTTAGCGGATGCGGCGGTTTGGTATGAGGAGCAACGGGAGGGGTTGGGTAATCAGTTCCTTGACGAGGTTCTCTCTGTTTTCTCAGTGATTTCAGAGACACCTCTAATGTTCCCCATTGTTCACAGAAATATACGACGTGCCCTGATTCATCGCTTTCCGTTTGGAGTTTATTATCGGGTAGAAAGCGACGAAATTGTTGTTGTCGCAGTAATGCATGGTAGTAGGGATCCACGTCAGTGGAAGAGCCGCACATAACAAGGCGCGCACCTGACCGCTATTCCGCTGCGCTCCATTGTCAGCCGGTTACCCATAATGCAGATAAAGATAGCAGGGTTCAGGTTGCGCTGATTTTCTCGGTGTCCTGAAAGCAACAAAATCACATCTCTGAAATAGACACATGGTTGCAGTCAGTAATGCTTATCATATGGTCAGAATCTTATTGACATTAAAGGGGGTTTACCTTAGTTTTTGAACAGACAAATCGCAGGAGGTATTTGTGAAAACTATCCTCGCCACCTTTTTGATTCTTTTGTTACTCCTTCCCGTCTCAACCTTTGGAGAAATCCAAACCGTCACCCACACCGTCAAGCAATCTTTCGGCGGCAGTCAGTCCCCCGATGATGCCCGGATTTCCGCCGTTGCCAAGGCGGAACGGGAAGCATTGGAAATGGCAGGAACCTATATCGAGAGCCTCACTGTGGTGAAAAACAGCCATGTCGATAAAGATGAAATTCTTGCGTTGGCGGCTGGTGTATTGACGGCGGAGGTTGTTTCCCAGAAGAATTATCACACAGAAGATGCTTTCGGTATGGATGTAGTCGTCAAGGTAGTTGTGGACACCTCCGTTTTGGAAGAAAGGGTGAAAAAACTTCTTCAGGACAAGTCCCACCTGACACAACTCAAGGAGGCTCAAAAAAGAGAAAAGGAACTCCTCCAGAAGGTTGCCCAACTCGAAGAGGAAAACCGGAAGCTGATGGCAAAAAAGCAAAGCACCCAGGAGTTAAAAAAGAAATTCCAGCAAGCCTCCCGAGGACTGACGGCGGTGGATTGGTTCAATCAGGCTGGAAAATTATGGAATGAGGAAAAATATACCAACCCAAAAAAGGCTATCGAATATTTGGACCATGCTATTAAACTGCAACCGGATTATGCCGATGCCCAAAACAACCGGGGGCTTGCTTATAGTGACCTTGGCCAGTATCAACGTGCCATCGAGGACTACAATGAAGCCATCCGCCTGAAACCGGATTATGCCATTGCCTACATCAACCGGGGGACAGATTATAACGACCTTGGCCAGCATCAGCGTGCCATTGAGGACTTCAATGAAGCCATCTGCCTGAAACCGGATTTTGCCACTGCCTACAACAACCGGGGGACTACTTATACTACCCTTGGCCAGAATCTGCGTGCTATCGAGGATTTCAACAAAGCCATCCGTCTACAACCGGATGATGCCGCTGCCTATTACAACCGGGGGCTTGTGTATTGTAAAGACCTTAACCAGTGTCAGCGTGCCATCGAGGACTTTACTGAAGCCATCCGCCTGAAACCGGACTTAGCCGATGCCTACATCAACAGGGGGACTGCTTATACTTACCTCGACCAGTATCAGCGTGCCATCGAGGACTCTAACGAAGCCATCCGCTTGAAACCGGATTTTGCCATGGCTTACGACAACCGAGGGAATGCTTATTTATTGCAGGGAAAAATAAATCTTGGCTGCCGTGATGCGCAAAAGGCGTGCGCATTGGGAATATGCAAAGCGTTAGAATGGGCTAAAAGCAAGGGATACTGCCGCTGATTGAATTGTTGTCCTAAATCAAAGTAACAAACTACTATTTTTTAAGAAAGCCCCCGTTTGAGGCGAACTGACAGGACCTTTCGCTGAACTCGCATAAAAGAAGTGAGCTATTCAGCGCCGAAAGTTTTTCTGGATAACACCAATGACACTCATCGGCTTGTCATAGTCGTTCATGCTGAAAACGGTACGCCAGGAGGCCCTAACCAACGGCTCAAGTCGGATGGGCAACCTGCTCCTTAAGGCAGCAGTTTGACCGCGCGTTATGTGAAAATGGGAAGAAGGTGCTGTATGTCTATGACCCCCGATGAAGCCCAATACGAAGAGTACATGGATGAGCTCTACGAAGAGCACAAAGAGCAGGCAATCCAAGAATTCATAGATGAGCGACTACAGTCTTATTATGGCGAACATCGGGTTTTGGCAAAGGCAGCCTTCGGTGCTCTCACGGAGGCTAAAAATCTCATTTGCACTAATGCTACCGCTGCATTTCTTTTTTCTGCGATTGCTATGGAAGTGGGGTTGAGAGAAACCCTCGTGAAACCGATTGTTTTCGGTCTGGTTCACACCCTATCGGTTGCATCGTTAATAACAGATATGGTTCTTTCACGGCCAGACCATAAAAAATACAGAAATCTGCTGCTGCAGATCCTTCGGCAACATGGTGGAGTAGACATTTATACTTACAAAAGACTAGATTCACACCGACCTATTTGGGAGGAAATAACGGATGTTAAGAAAAAACGGGATTTAATCATGCATCAAGCTGAGACAGTTACCATTGATGAAGCAGGTTTGGCTCTCGGTGTTGCCTCCACCATCCTCGAAAATATGTTTCCCACAGTGGTGGCAAAAATGGGCCTGCATTTACACGAAGGCTTTAGAATCTGTGACAACTGGAAATGCACATATAAAGGCACACCGATAGAAACGATATTGAAGGCCACATAACTACTAGGTGCAGCCAATCGACCATACTGCGGGCTCTGGCTGACTCTGGCGTTACTCCCTTTCGATCCGTAATCATTATATCTAAAAAGCGATCATCTCTGAATAGTTGTAAGTATTGCCTTGTCCAACCCATATCGCTTTTTCATGATAAATCCTCGCTAATTACCATTCGAAAGCTTGCACATAGAACAAGATATCATTTTTATTGAGGAAGTCTGCATTCAAAATCCGCATTCAGATATTTCGTGATCGTACAATCAGAGGTGGCTGAGCATCAGTTAAACCGTCTCATTTGATCAGCCGCTTTCGCATCTTGTACAGTGCCAGTGGGAAGAACACCATCCAGAAAATCACAATATAAAGCAACTGCCAGAGCATTACCCCATCGAAGCGGCCGTAGCAGATCGACCTGGCAAGATTGACCAGATGCGTCAGGGGGAAGGTGATCGCGATAACCTGAGCCCAGTCGGGCAGATTTTCGATGGGGAAAAAGGTGCCGCTGAACAGGAACATGGGGGTGATGAACAGAAAGAATGGAAGATTGAACAGGTCGATGTGCGGCACGATTCCCGTGAAATACATGCCCACCGCGCCGAAGGCCAGCCCGCCCATAAAGGCCAGGGGAATCAGGAGCAATCCTGATGGATACTGAATCAGGCCGAATGCGCTGATTACCGCCATCATGATCATCGTGGCAATCACGGACTTGGTCGCGCCCCAGACGATTTCACCGGCAATGATTTCATTGACGGTCAGCGGCGTTGCCATCATTGCGTCGAAAGTTTTCTGATAATACATGCGCACAAAGGAGCTGTAGGTATTTTCAAAAAAGGCATTATTCATGATGTTGATGGCAATCAGGGCCGGTGCGATAAAGGCGGTGTAGGATATCTCCATGCCGTTTTCACGGATATTTCCCACCAGGGTGCTCAATCCATATCCAAAGGCCAACAGATAGAAGAGGGGCTCCAGGATGGGGGCCAGAAAACTGATTTTCCAGTTCTGCCGGTAAACGATGAAATTTCTCTGCCAGACCCTGAACAGGCCCATCCAGGAAACCATGGAAAAGAGGCTTTTCATTCCCTCAGCTCCCTGCCCGTCAACTTCAAAAAGACATCTTCCAGCGAGGCCATGCGCAACAGACAGCCTTCCTGACAGTATTTTTTACTGATTTCCTGGTAGAGGTTGCTGCCGTTGCTTTCGTAAATGATCATCCGATGCCCGAAGTCTTCAACCTGAAGCTGGCGGGCTTTGACATAGGCACGCAAATCTGAAGAAGGTTCGGCGACTTCAATAATGTCATGCCCGACATACTGCCGGATCAGATCCGCAGGCCGGCCCTCCACCAGGATCCGTCCGTGATCCATGATCAGCAGCCGGTCGCATAACCGGGAGGCTTCATCCATGTAGTGCGTGGTCAGCAAAACGGTAAGGCCCTTTTTTTTCAGTTCCTCCAACCGTTCCCAGACCTGATGCCGGGACTGGGGATCGAGGCCCGTGGTGGGTTCATCGAGAATCAGCAGTTCCGGGTCGTTGATCAGGGCCCGTGCCAGAACCATGCGGCGCGTCATCCCGCCGGACAGCTCCAGGGCTTTTGCATCCTTCCGGTGATCCAGAGACATGAATTCCAGCAAAGCCTGGGCTTTTTCATGGGCCTGTCTGCCCGTAAGATTAAAAAAAAGACCAAAGACTTCAAGGTTTTGAAGAAGGTTTAAGTCGGGGTCCAGGTTGTTTTCCTGCTGGCAGACGCCGATGCGCGATTTGATGGCGCAAAGATGCTTCCGGAGATCCAGGCCGAAGACCGTCAGCTCTCCGGCCGTCATCGGTGAAAACCCGTAAATCATACGGATTGTGGTGGTTTTCCCGGCGCCGTTGGGACCGAGGATGCCATAGCATTCACCGGGCAGGACGTTAAACGAGATATCGTCCACAGCGACCAGATCGCCGTACCGCTTGGTTAGATTCTTTGCAGTAATGATGGCCTGCATCCCGTTCCCTTCATCCTCTGAGCGCCTTAACGCAACGGTTATTCCGTGACAGACTCTTAGCCATGGGCTTCATCCCAGTTCTTGCCGAAACCGATATCCACTTTGAGCGGGACGCTCAGTGCGACGACGCCTTCCATTTCCTCTTTCACCAGGGCCATTACCGCTTGCCTTTCGGAATGGGGCGCTTCAAAGACCAGTTCGTCATGGACCTGCATGATCATGGCGGCTTTCAGGTGTCGCTCTTCAAAAAGCCGGGAGATGTTGATCATCGCCACCTTGATGAGATCCGCGGCGGTGCCCTGTATGGGCGCATTGATGGCCGTTCGTTCGGCGAACTGACGGACGGCGGCCAAGCTGTGATTGATTTCCGGCAGATAACGCCGGCGGTTGAGCAGCGTTGTCACATAGCCGTTTTCCCGGGCGTTTTCCAGAATGCCGTCGAGATAACGCCTCACCCCCCGGTATTTCTCGAAATAGCCGTCAATGTAGGCCTGGGCCAGCTTCTGGTTGACGCCAAGTTCCCTGGCCAGACCGAAGGCGCTCATGCCGTAGAGGACGCCGAAGTTGATGACTTTGGCCTGGCGTCGCATTTCCGCATTGACCATGGCAGGAAAAACGCCAAAAATATCCGAAGCTGTGCGGCTGTGGATGTCCTCATTGGAGGCAAAAGCATCGATGAGCGCCCGATCCTGCGACAGATGGGCCAGGACCCGGAGCTCAATCTGGGAGTAATCGGCAGTGATGATTTCCCAGCCCTCGGGGGCGATGAAGGCCTGACGGACCCTCTTTCCCTCCATCGTCCGGATAGGGATATTCTGGAGGTTCGGATTGCTGCTGGACAGTCGGCCCGTCGCGGTGACGGTCTGGTTGTAGGAGGTGTGGACCCGGCCGGTGTCGGGATTGACCATCAGGGGCAGGGCGTCGATATAGGTGGATTTGAGCTTGGCGAAACCCCGGTAGGCAAGGATTTCCGCCGGGAGTTCATGGGATGCGGCCAGCCAGGAAAGCACGTCCACATCCGTGGAATAACCGTCTTTGGTCTTTTTGCCCTTGGGCAGCCCCAGTTTATCAAAAAGAATGATCTGCAGCTGTTTCGGGGAGTTCACGTTGAATTTTTCACCGGCCAACTGGTAGATCTTGTTTTCAGACAGCGTGAGCAACTGCTGGATTTCCTGCGACATTGCTTTCAGGAGTGAAAGGTCCAAGAGCACTCCTTTTTTTTCAATGGTTGCCAGGACTGCCACCAGGGGCATTTCGACTTGAGCAAAGAGATCGCTGAACCCTTCCCGGTGGAGCTTTTCTGAAAGGTCACCGGTCAACTGGAAGATGGCATCGGCGCGCTGGCAGGCATAATTCATCATGGCCTCGGTTTTCACCATGCTTAAGGGCAGGGCCTTTGCCCCGCTGCCGATCAGTTCTTTGGCCGTCATCAACTGAAGCCGCAACTGTTCCCGGACAATCTCTGGGAGATCGAAGCCGTGCCGCGACGGGTTGAGGAGATAGGCCGCCACCATGGTATCGCAGCCGACGCCCTTCAGTTCAACGCCCCTTCGGGCCAGCATTAAAGCCATGTTTTTCAGGTCGTAACCGTGCTTTTTGATCTTTTCCCCGGACAGAACAGGCGCCAGGGTTGTCAGAACATCCGTTGTGCTGAGCTGTGGGGGACAGCCGTAATAGTCATGACCGAGGGGGATATAGGCGGCCTCGCCACCCCCGGTGCTGAAGGCCAGTCCCACCAGGTCGGCCCGCAGCGGACTATCGGCGGAATGGATCATTTCCAGAGAGCATGCTTTGGCATGCTGAAGCCTTTCCATTAAATGATGCAGTTCATCCGCTGTGAGAATCAGCGTGTAATGACCTTCAACGGTTTCCTCCCTGATCTTTAAATCCTGGAGCAGCGAGGAGAATTCGAACTCCTGAAAAAGGCCCTTTAAGATCTCCGGGGCCGGGTCGGTATAACGGCATTTTTCCAGATCCACGTCAAAATCGGCATTGGTCCGGATGACGGCAAGCTCCCGGCTCATCCGGGCCTGATCGGCAAATTCGCGGATGCTCTGCTTGGCCTTGGCGTTTTTCAGCTTTTCCACATTTTTAATGATTTCCTCGATGGTGCCGTATTCCTCGATCAGCCGCAGGGCGTTTTTCGGCCCGATCCCCGGGACGCCGGGGATATTGTCCGACGCATCTCCCATCAGTCCCAGGATCTCCACGACCTTGTCCGGTTCCACGCCAAAACGCTCCTTGACGGCGGCGATATCGTAGGTTTTATCCTTCATGGTATCGATCATGATGATGCTGTCGCTCACAAGCTGCATCAGGTCCTTGTCGCCGGAGACCATGACGACCTTCATGCCCTTTGCAGCATAGCGCTTCGCCAGGGTTCCAATGATGTCGTCGGCCTCAATGCCCTGCAACTCCAGCACGGGAATGGAAAAACCGCGCACCATATCCTTGATGTAAGGGATCTGGGGAATGAGGGCATCCGGCGTGGCCCTGCGCGTGGCCTTGTACTGGGCATAGGCGTCGTGGCGGAAGGTGGGACCCTTGACATCGAAGGCGACGGCGATATAGTCCGGTTTCTGCTCCCGCAGCAGCCGCATCAGCATCGTGGTGAAGCCGTAAATGGCGTTCGTGGGGAATCCCTTGGAATTCGACAGGTCGCGGATGGCATAGAAGGCCCGGTAAACATAATTACTGCCGTCAATCAGAAAGAGTGTGGGTTTTTGGGGCTCGTCGCTCAAGGTCATCCTTTCAGAAATCGAAACTGGCGTTGATTTTAAACGTCCGGACGGCGCGCAGGCTGAGAATATCCGTAATTCCGGTCTTCTCTCTGATTTCGCTGAGGAACAGGTTTAGCGCCTCTTCTGTTTCGGCGATAAAGGTGAACCAGACGTTATAATCATGGTTCCGCCGGTAGTTATGCGTCACGCCGGGATAGGCATTGACCGCCTCGACAAAAGCCGCCAGTTTTGTTTCCGGAACCCGGGCGGCGCAAAGGGTGCTCGTAAACCCCATTTTCTTCGGGTCAAAGACCGCGCCGATCCGGCGGATAATCCCGCTTTCTCTCAGTTTCCCGATGCGCTCAAAAGCCTCGTCCTCGGTGATGCCGGCCTGTTCGCCGATAATCCGGTAAGGCTCCGGATCGACCGGAAAGCTCCCCTGAATGAGGTTCAGAATTTTATGATCGATCTCGTCCATGCTTGGGCTCATAAATACAGAAGGGTTCCTCGGCCAGGTAATCCCCGGTGGTTTCATAGGCGCGGGCGCGGCATCCGCCGCAGACCCGGATGAACTCGCAGCGGCCGCATTTTCCTTTGAACTGCTGCAAATCCCTTAAATTTCTAAATATTTCCGAGTTCTTCCAGATCTCTGCGAAAGCCTTCTCTTTCACCTGACCGCAGTCCAGTTCCAGGTAGCCGCAGGGCTGGACCTGCCCGGTATGGGAGATAAAGCAGAAGGAGCTGCCCCCCATGCAGCCCCGGGTCATGGTATGGAAAGGATGTCCATGGCCTCCGGCGGTTGAGGCTGCCGACGCCTGCTTTTTCCCCTGATGAAAAATCCGGTAATAGTGAGGGGCGCAGGTCGCCTTGAGCTGAATGGGGCAGGTCCGGCTTTTTTCAGAGAACCAGTGGAGCGTTTTTTCGTAATCCCCGGGCGTGATTTCTTGGTCGGCCAGGTCTTTGCCGCGTCCCGTGGGAACGAGCAGGAAGATGTGATGGGCGGCAGCGCCGAGCCGGAGGGCCAGTTCGAGGATGCCCTCGATTTGGGCGAGATTGGCCTGCGTGATGGTGGTGTTGATCTGGAATTCCATCCCGGCCTTTCTCATGGCTGCGATGCCGGCCATGGACCCGTCAAAGGCGCCGGGAACCCCGCGGAAACGGTCATGGCTTTCGGCGTCCAGGCCGTCGATGCTGACGCTGACCCGTTTGATGCCGGCCTCCAGCATCTTTCGGGCAATCGCCTCCGTAACGAGGGTTGCATTGGTGGCCAGGACCATGCGCAGCCCTTTTTTGTCACCATAAGCGGCCAGTTCGTAAATGTCCGGGCGCAGCAAGGGTTCGCCGCCCGTTAGGATGATCACCGGATTGCTGAAACTCGCGATATCGTCGAGGAGCTTTTTCCCTTCGTCCGTTGTCAGTTCTCCCGCATAAGGACCGCACACAGAGGCAGCGCGGCAGTGAACGCAGGCCAGGTTGCAGCTCCGCGTCACCTCCCAGGCAACCATGCGCAGGGTATCGGGAAGAATTGATTTATTGCAAGTATCCATGAATTCTATCTGCTCAGTATTTTTGCTGCATCCTGGGCGAAGTAGGTTAGGATGATATCTGTGCCGGCCCGTTTGATGGACGTCAGAGCCTCCATCATGGCCCGTTCCCCGTCGATCCAGCCGAGTTGGGCGGCCGCCTTGATCATGGCAAATTCGCCGCTCACATTGTACGCCGCGATAGGAAGATCAAATTCCTCACGGGCGCGCCGGATGATATCGAGGTAGGGCAGGGCGGGCTTGACCATGATGATGTCCGCGCCTTCCTCCACGTCGAGGGTGATCTCCCGGATCGCCTCATCGCCGTTGGCCGGGTCCATCTGGTAGGACTTCCGGTCGCCGAACTGGGGGGTGCTTTCGGCGGCCTCGCGGAAGGGGCCGTAAAAGCAGGAGGCATACTTGGCGGAATAGGCCATGATGGGCGTGTTTTCATAGCCGGCTTCATCCAGGCCTTCCCGGATGGCTCCGATCTGGCCATCCATCATGGCGGAGGGGGCGACCATGTCCGCCCCGGCCCTGGCATGGGAGACGGCCGTTTCCATCAAGACTTCCAGGGTGGTGTCGTTATCCACGTCATTTTTTTCGATCATGCCGCAATGGCCGTGGCTTGTATATTCACAGAGGCACACATCCGTAATAACCAGAATATCCGGGACTTTATCCTTGATCCGGCGGACGGCCTGCTGGATGATGCCGTCTTTGGTAAAGGCGCCGGAGGCCACTTCATCTTTCCTGTCAGGAATGCCGAACAGCAGGATGGCCGGTATCCCCAGCTCCTTTGTTATCTGGACTTCTTTGAGGAGATGATCAACGGACATCTGGAAATTGCCGGGCATGGCACTGATGGGTTTTTTCCTGTCCTTGCCCGGGACGGCGAAGAGGGGATAGACCAGATCGTCAATGGACAACTTCGTCTCCCGGATCATCCTCCGGAAATTCTC
>JAPLJM010000086.1 GCA_026388595.1 Deltaproteobacteria bacterium | reverse complement strand
GCTTCGGCGCAGGCGAGACGGTTTTCCGCAACCCCGCTGCCGGCAAAGACCTCCTGCCGGTGCAGGGGAACGGGATAATAAATGGCGGATGCGATGCCCTTTTCCTGCAGGGCAGCCATCATCCGATCCCGGTGTTTTGACCGGATGGTAAACTGATGATAGACATGGACGCAGCCAGGCTGCTCTGTCGGCAGCGCCACATCGGTCCTTTTGATTGCGGCTTTGTACCTTTCCGCATGCTCATGGCGCTCTCGGTTAAATCTATCAATGTGCTTGAATTTTGTTCGGACGACGGCAGCCTGGATTTCATCAAGGCGGCTGTTGTAGCCGAGCACGGAATGATAATATCGGATGGTGCTGCCGTGATTTCTTAACATTTTCATGTGTTTGGCCACATCTTCGTCATCCGTGACGATCATGCCGCCGTCGCCGTAACCGGCCAGGTTTTTACTGGGGAAAAAACTGAAGCAACCGCAGTCTCCAAAGACGCCGACTTTTTTTCCGTGATACAGGGCGCCAAATGCCTGGGCGCAATCCTCAATAATTTTCAGGTTATATTTTCCAGCGAGCGCCGCGATGGCATTCATCTCGGCTGGATGACCAAAGAGGTGAACGGGAATGATGGCCCTGGTTCTGGCGGTGATCTTTTCCTCGATTTTTTCGGGATCGATGTTGAAGGTGTCCGGCTTAATATCTACAAAGACGGGGACCGCCTGCAGCAGGGCAATCACCTCGGCGGTGGCGATAAAGGTAAAAGGCGTGGTGATGACCTCGTCGCCGGGACCGATCCCACAGGCGCGCAGCGCCAGGAGCAGCGCATCCGTGCCACTGGCGACACCGATTGCAAAGGCCTTGTCATGGTAGGCGGCGATTTCCCTTTCCAGCGCCGTCACATTCGGTCCCAGAATGAACTGGGACTGATTCAGAACATCTTGAATGGCGGCATCCATGTCTGGCTTTAGCTGCTGATACTGTCTTTGGAGATCAACCATGGGTATCATGATATTCTTTCCTGAGCCTTTCTGATTTCTTCCAAGATCCGCAGGGCGACCTCCAGGGCCTTCCTTCCCTCTCGGCCCGAAACCGGCGGGTCTGTTTTTTGTGTCACGGCCTCGATAAAGGCTCGGATTTCTTCTTCAAGAGGGTCCTTCTGGATGATTTCCACTTGATTCTGGACAATTTCGACCTGCCCCCCGGGGCCGATCTGTCTTTTAAGTGAAAGCAGGTCCCGCTTGGCAAAATCCACGGCATGGTATCCTTCCAATCCAAAGAACCTGATCTTCTGCATGGTTTTTATGCTGATCCGGCTGGCGGTGATATTGGCGACGCAGCCGTTGGCAAAACGCAGCCGGGCGTTGGTAATATCCACCTTGTCGGACAAAACGGCTGTTCCGGCAGCATCGCAATCCTGAAGCGGTGAATTTACAAAGTGAAGAATAATGTCAAGATCATGGACCATCAAATCCAGGATGACATCCACATCGGTGCCCCTTTCAAAAAAGGGGTGAAGCCGGTGGGCTTCGATAAAAAGGGGTTTCCGGATGACCTTTGAAAGGGCAACGACCGCCGGATTAAACCGCTCC
>JAPLJM010000339.1 GCA_026388595.1 Deltaproteobacteria bacterium | reverse complement strand
TTCCTGGCTTTTGCTGTCCCCATTCCACCCCGTCTTACTTTCATTCAACGAATGACCGTCATCCCACCCTGTCGGAGGGGCGTGTCAGCGTGCATTCTTAACTTGTCTCAATCTGGACATTTCCAGCATCATCTGGGTTCGATCGAAGTAGACCTCGTTGCGCCTGATCTTCCCCCGGTCATCGAACTGCACGAAACAAACACCGATGCACTCGATGATTTTATCCCCGATGGGTATCCGGGCCAGCCACTTGTTCAGAAACCCGCCTTCCATCGGGATCGCCTCGATCTGGGTCCAGACCCAGTTCGGGTTCTGAGCCAGGAGCTTCCGGAAGTAGACATGCAGATTGTCTTTTCCCTGGATCCCTCCGGGAACGGCGGGGTCGAGGTAAAAGGCGTCATCGGAGTAGAAGTCGGCCAGCTTCCCGGGCCCGTTGCCCGTCCATGCAGGCAGCCACCGGGAGGCAAACTCCCTCGCTTTCTCTTTTGTCATCATTCGCGGTTACTCCGTGTTTGACGGCATTCTCTTCCGTTCAGCCGATGCTTTTCTGCAGTACCCTGAAAAAATTCCCGCCCATGTAGGCCGAAATCTCCTCGCGCGTGAAGCCTTCATCCTGCATGGCCTTCACGAGGTAAACCAGATCTCGCACATCCCGATAGCCGTCGATGAACCGGGGCAGGCCTCCGCCCCCGTCCGTCCCCAGGCCGACGTGGGCCATCCCGATCCGCTTTTTCATCTCCGTGATTTCCCGGGCCCAGTCCTGAAACGTCTCCCGCTTCGATCTGCGGCTGTCACCCATGGGCCACGTGCAGACAATGCCGCCCGTCTTTGCCACCACTTCCATTCCTTGCCAGGTTCTCAAGCGCCCGCAACGGCTCTCGTCGGGTACTGAGCAGGGGTGGGTATGGGAATCCACGATGGGTCGCCGGCTGATTTCGCCGACGTGCTTCAGGGTGAGTGCGCTGGCATGCGCCACGTCGAGCAGCACGCCCACCTCCTGCATCCTCTCCACGACCTTGCGGCCCTTCTGCGCAAGCCCGATCCCCTGCGAATAGGCCATGCTCTCGCCCAGCTCGTTGCTTCCCAGATGGACAAGGGTGATCATCCTTACGCCGTAGGCATGGAAATCGTTGACCCGGTCGGGGTTGCCGGAAAGCGCATCGCCCCCTTCGATGGAAAGGATCGCTCCCGGCACGTAGCCTTGCCCTGTCGATTTCGGGATATCCGATGCCGCCTTGACGAGCTTCACCTTGCCGGACTTCACGAGATCATCCATCCAGAAGTCGAGCTGGATTTTCGTCAGCTGATAGTCCGTGCCGGTCGTGTGGCCCCTGGTGGCGGCCACGGTGTCGCCCAGGGCGGCAAAGGAGCATGCCGCCATCCCCAGCTCCCTGATGGCCTCGAGAGAGGATGCATTGTCCCGGGATTTGGTGCCGATCAGGTATCTGTCCGGGTGGGCATGGGCATCGATGATGAGCAGGCCCTTGAGCAATTCCTTCTGGCTTTCGGTCAGTTGCGGGGAACCCCAAAAAGCCAGGGCATTGGAAGACCCCATGGCGAGAGTGCTGGCGAACAGATATCTCAGAAATTGTCTGCGATGCATGCTTTCCCTACTTCACGAAGCACGCAAATCGTTCATCATACTTGCCCGGTGTGAATTCGATGAAGTTATACTCGGCTGCACCATGAATCGTGAAGGGGTCTTTGTTCATGATCGCCCGCGCTTCATCGATCCCGACATTGGCAAGGATCAATCCCCCGACCCTCGGGTTCTGGGGCCCGGAAAAGATGAATTTCGACTGCTTGTACTGATCATCCAGGAACTTTCGATGATCGGCCAGCAG
>JAPLJM010000061.1 GCA_026388595.1 Deltaproteobacteria bacterium | reverse complement strand
GGTGATCGGCGTCAGCGGGGATACCATTGAAATCAGGAACAAAAAAATATTTCTGAACGGTCTCCCTTATAACGATGCCCATGGCGTTTATGTGGACGATTTCATCATTCCGGGATCCATCCAGCCCCGCGACAATTTCGGCCCCTTCACCGTCCCCAAAGACGCCCTGTTTACGATGGGGGACAACCGGGACCAGAGCTATGACAGCCGGTTCTGGGGGGTCGTCGACAAGAAAGATGTTCTTGGCAAGGCCATGATCATCTACTGGTCGTGGGATAAAGAGGTTCACAACGTCCGTTGGAGCCGGATCTTCAGCCTGCTCCATTAGACAGGCTGTTGAAAAAGGCCCATATGCGGCGTTGCGCTGCGATCCTCGTCAATCGGCATACGTTATTCTGTTAGCGGATAAGCGACGTGAGCGACGTGACCACCATGGCGCCGGAGAGGATAATCAGGACGATTACGGTAAGCCAGGTTGTCACGTTCATAAAGCGGCCATTGACATAGTCGCCCATAATCCGCCGGTCATTGATGAGCAGGAGCATGAAAATCAGGATGAAGGGAAGCAGCATGCCGTTGACGACCTGCGAATAGTACATGATCGAGATCAGGGGCATGTTGGGGAACAGGATGATCCCGGCGCCCAGGAAGATCATCAGGGTGTAAAGGCCGTAAAACTGGGGTGCCTCCACGAACTTGTGGTTCAAGCTCGATTCCCAGCCGAAGGCCTCGCAGACGGTATAGGCCGTGGAAAGCGGCAGGATGGACGCAGCGAACAGCGACGCATTGAGAAGACCGAAGGCAAACAGCCAGGAACAGTATTCCCCCGCCAGCGGCGCCAGGGCCAGGGCCGCATCTTTGGCCGACTCGATCCGGATGCCGTTCTGAAAGAGCGTCACCGCGCAGAGCATGATGATGAAAAAGGCCACAATGTTCACGGTGAAAGAACCCACGATAACATCCATCCGGGTGTACTGATAATCCTCCGCTTTTAAACCCTTGTCGACCACTGACGACTGCAGGTAAAATTGCATCCAGGGGGCGATGGTGGTTCCTACGATACCGACGGCCATGGTGAGGAACGCAGGTTCAAGGCTGATGGTTGGTTTGACGAAAGCCAGTCCGATCTTTTGCCAGTCCGGCTTGCCCATAAAACCTGAGACAATATAGGACAGATAAAAAAGGCAGGCCACCAGGAATACCTTTTCTACTGATTTGTAATTTCCCTTGACGACAAGCCACCACACAAGAAAAGCGGCAACGGGAACGGAAATATATTTGCTCAGGCCAAAGATTTCCAGGCTGGCTGCCACCCCGGCGAATTCGGAAATGGTATTCCCCAGGTTGGTCAGCAAGAGGATGATCATGAGATAAAAGGTGACTTTGGCGCCAAACCGTTCACGGATCAGATCGGAAAGGCCCTTGCCGGATACCACGCCCATGCGGGCGCACATCTCCTGGATGATGATCAGGGCAAGCGTGACGGGGAACAAAATCCACAGCAGGGAGAGGCCGAATTCGGCGCCGGCCAGTGAATAAGTGGTGATGCCGCCGGCGTCGTTGTCTACGTTGGATGTGATGATCCCCGGGCCGATCAGGGCGAAAAAGAGCGCCAGCGACTTCCATCGACCACTCTGCCTGAGTCGCTGCCAGACGCCGCGCACGGTTTTGCTTTCCAGTTGTTCAGACATTGATTTCCGTCGCCTTCGTCCATATCCCTAATCAATACCGATGGTTCTTCACTGTCCCAGATGGGGGGCAATGATGTCGAGCAGATTTTTGAAGATAATCGCTCCCTTGATCCGGTTTTCTTCATCGATGACCGGGATGGCCATCATCCCGTATTTGGCAAAGTGGCTGGCAATCTGGTCTTTTTCCTCGTCGAGACTGACGGCCACCACCCGGGTATCCATAATCTCCGCCAGCGGCGTTTCCGGTCCTGCCAGCAGCAGGTCGCGCAGGCTGATGACACCCAGGAGCCGGCTGTCTTCATCCGTCACATAGGCATAATAGATCAGGTCCATGTCTTCCGCCCCTTCGCGGATGGCGTTGATCGCCTCGCCCGCCGTCACGGAGGGGATAAAGCTCAGAAAGGCGGTGGTCATCAGCCCGCCTGCCGTTTCTTCCGGGTGCACCAGCAGTTCCTTGATGTCATCCGCGCTTTCCTGTTCCATTTCATTGAGGATGTCTTCGGCCGTATCCTTGGGCAGGTCCTGAATGAGGTCGGCCGCCTCACTGAGAGACATTTCCTCAATTATATCAGAAGCATCAGAAGCATCAAGGTCCTCGATCAGGCTGACCTGAATCTTCGGGTCCGTTTCCTCCAGAGTCTCGGCGGCCGTCTCCACATCCAGGGATTGGAAAACGGCGCTTCGCTGATTGATATCCAGATCTTCGATGATATCCGCCAGGTCAGCGGGATGAAGCTGAGCCAGGCGGCTCTGGGTGATCTTCAGACGCAGCAGGTCCGGGGAAGCAAGTGGCTGGACGAATTTCCAGGAAATAAACTGGTCTGGCAGGGTGTAATCGAATAGACCGTGCAGAAACATATCCATGACCTTTTCCATTCCCACCTGGCGCATCAGACCCCGGAAGCCCACATCCACATGGATCATATGCAGGCCGTTATGTGCTTTCAGAAACTGGAGGTCATTGACCCGCCGGACTTTAGCGCCGTTGGTGTCCACGATCTGCTTGTCCAGCAGGGTTTCCCGGAGCAGCAGTTCGTCGTCGCTCAGGGAAGGCTCGCGATAATCTTCCTGCAGCGGCACTTGCACCTGAAACGCGTCCTGCACCTCCGTTATCTGGCGCCAGGGAATCAATGACGTTGTTTTACCCGCCGACGCCTTGCAAAGAACACGGGTGACCGGAGGATAAGGCTCGGCCAGATTAGCCACCAGATCGACGATTTTGCCGACGGGATGGCCATTGGAATCGATGATGTTTTTCCCCAGGACCTGGCTCAAAAACAAAAAAACCTGAGGTTCACTGACAGCCGCCATGACGATGCCTCCGGATTTGCCGTCTATAACACCATTCAACATTAATGCAAGTTTTTTTGTTTTTTGGTGTGTCCTGATTTGGCTTGACAGTGGGAGATGTTTCGGTATAAGGGTACAACCGAAACCGATTGAAGACAGGTGGCCTTTTAACGTGATCCGGAGAGATCATGAAAGGGAGAGGAAATGAAGCAAAAAAATTCAAATGGCAGTGATTCGGCGAGCCTTCCCCATGTTACGGGAAGGTTTTTTTTGATGTACGCTAGGTACGCCTCATCCCTCATGATTGGCGCGCCTTGCCTGCGGAACATTTTTAGGTTGCCGTTGAATTTGGACAGTCGTTGGACTTTTTACGAGTCCGTTATCTTTGATGGTGTGGGCCAATGAACGCTAAAAAAGTGGTCATGGATGCCGATGGAATCGACCGGTCGTTGACGCGGATCGCTTACGAAATCCTGGAAAAGAACAGAGGCGTTGAGGACATGGTGCTGGTGGGAATTCAAACCGGCGGTGTCTTCCTCGCTGAAAGACTGAAAAAAAAGATCAGCCGGATTGAGGGGATGGACATCCCCATGGGCGTCCTGGACATTACCCTCTACCGGGATGATCTGCGGACGAGCAATAAAAAACCCAGGCTGGGAAAGACAGACATACCCTTTTCTCTGGACAATAAAAAGGTCATGCTCATCGACGATGTATTGTTCACGGGGCGCACAATCCGGGCTGCCATGGATGCCCTGATTGACTTTGGCCGGCCGAAGCTCATTCAACTGGCTGTGCTGATCGACCGGGGCCACCGGGAGCTGCCGATCCGGGCCGATTTTGTCGGTAAAAACCTGCCTTCCTCCCTTTGGGAAGCGGTGACGGTGAGTCTTAAAGAGAAAAGTGGCCGGGATGAGGTCATTATCGAAGAAAGTACTTAACAGGATGATGTCATGAGACTGACAAAAAAGGATCTTCTGGGGATCAAGGACCTCTCGGTCGATGAAATCAATCTAATTCTGGAAACTGCGGAATCCTTCATCGAAGTGTCGACGCGTGAAATCAAGAAAGTCCCCACCCTGCGCGGGAAGACGGTCATCAACCTCTTCATGGAACCCAGCACCCGGACGCGGACATCCTTCGAGATCGCCGGAAAGCGGCTGAGCGCGGATACGATCAATATTTCCGCGTCCACCAGCAGCGTCGTCAAAGGGGAGACGCTCATCGACACGGCCCGGAATCTGGAGGCCATGAATCCCGATGTGATCGTGCTCCGCCACAGTGCCTCCGGGGCGCCCCACCTGCTGGCGAGACTGGTCAAACAATCCATCATCAACGCCGGTGACGGCGCCCATGAACATCCCACTCAGGCCCTGCTGGACATGATGACCATCAAGGCGAGAAAGGGACGGATCGCCGGCCTGAAGGTGGCCATTGTCGGTGATATCGCCCACAGCCGGGTGGCGCGGTCCAATATATACGGCCTGACCCGCATGGGGGCGCAGGTGGCCGTGGCCGGGCCGGCGACGATGCTTCCCCGAGCGATCGAACAGATGGGGGTGACGGTGCATTACCGGATCGAAGATGCCGTCCGGGGCGCCGACATCATCATGATGCTCCGGATCCAGATGGAACGGGAAAATCAGAATGTTTTCCCATCCCTCCGTGAATATGCAAAATATTTCTGTCTGAATCGGAAGAACATCCGGCTGGCCAAAGATGACGTCCTGGTCATGCACCCGGGACCGATCAACCGGGGGGTCGAGATTGCCCCGGATATTGCCGACGGACCGGCTTCTGTGATTCTGGAGCAGGTGACCAACGGCGTGGCGGTCCGGATGGCCCTGCTTTATCTCTTGTCAGGAGGTCGATCATGAGACTGTTACTGCGGGGGGCGCGCATCGTCGATCCTTCCCAGCACATCGATGAGAAAATGGATCTCCTGATCGAGAACGGCAAAATCATCCGGCTGGCCAAGAATATCTACAAGTCGAAAACGGCTGCCGAGGACGCCGCCCCCTCG
>JAPLJM010000217.1 GCA_026388595.1 Deltaproteobacteria bacterium | reverse complement strand
GCCGTGTCAGCGACGCCTATCGGCCGGCATCCATCTGGCCCCCCGCCCGGTCGGTCATCGTCATCGGTCTGCAGATGCCTCTGCCGATCGTCGAAACGACGCCATCTGTCCAGCATCGTGATCTCTACACGACCTGTAATCGCCGGCTGGACGATCTGGCCTTCGATCTGACCCGCCGGCTGAACCGACAGGGTCATGCCGCCATTCCGCTGAGCCGTGACGGCTATGCCAATATTCACATTCTGATCCGGAAACCGGCGGCCGCGTTTGCCCATACTTTCGCCGCCTATTATGCAGGACTGGGCAATATCGGCGTCAACAATACGATCCTCACCCCATCCTTCGGCCCCCGTGTCCGCTTTGCCACCGTCTTCACGGATGTCCTCTTGCCGGCGGACACGGCTCCGGCGGAGCGGCTTTGCATCCGCTGCGGCGCCTGCGCCCGCTTATGCCCCGTCCAGGCCCTGCAGATCAGTAAAGATGACCTTGCCGACCCCCATATTCCGGTCGCAACCTATTGCCGCCGGGCCTGCGCCGAATGGGCCCGGGCGCTGACCGAGCGGGGATGCTACCCCTGCGGGATCTGTATCAAGGTCTGTCCCGTGGGAGAAGACCGGAAATTATACGGACGTGAGAAGACCCTGCGCCATTATGCAAAGGAAAGAGATGTGGCTCTGGATACGGATGATCCTTATTACCGCGCCTGGGCGCATATCCGGGCACACGGCAGCGGGATTTCGGAGCGGGACGCTTTGTCACTGGGGGATCTCCGGACAGTCGCGGAAAAAATCAAAAAGGAGAACGAAACAGCGTTATGAACCATACCTTGCCCATGCCCCAGAAGCTGATCAATTTTTGTGAAACCTGCGCCAGAGGCCTGTCCGAAAGAACGGAGCCGGAGGCCTGTATCGGATTTGTCAGCCGTCTTCTGCCTGACATCGTTTTTGATAAACGCCTTTTCCAGGAAATTCTGGAGGGCATGGTGCGCGGCGACGATTACCTGGAGCTGCGATATGCCACCATGTTTGACAGCGAGGTGGTCCTCTACCGGGATCCCGCCCGGCTCTTTTCCATGCGTATGTTTCTTTGGGGGCCGGGAGAATACGACCCCATTCATGATCACAATTCCTGGGGGGTGATCAGTCCGGTGCGGGGTGAACTGGAAGTGGTCAATTATCTGCGGGAGGACGACGGGTCAAAGGAGGACTGCGCGCGCCTCAAAGAAGGACTGCGCGCGCCTCAAGGAGACGGGCCGGCGCATCATCGCCCCCGGGGAAACCACCTATGTCTGCGGCTCCGAAAGCATTCACAAAACGGGGAATCCGACGCAGCAGACCAACATCCAGATCAGCCTCTATGGCCGCCCGCTGATTAAAAGAAATCATATCAACGGCTTCGACGAGGGAACCGGCCGCGTGTATCCCATCTATAGCCCAAAGATCCGGAAGCAACGCCTTGCCCGGCAGGCTCTGGCAAGTTTTGACTGAGTGGGATCGGTATTCAACCCTAACACACGGACCCTCTTTTTAAGATACCGTTCATGAAAACAATTTTCATACCTCTGGAGAGGAGGAATTTATGTTCATCGAATCCAAATGTGATTTCTGCGGTGATTGCCTGGCGAAATGCCGGTACATAGACTTTGACCGGAAACAGGGCGCCCATGAATTTGAAAAGCTGGCCAAGGGCAAGCCCGTGGACTGGCTTAAAAAATGCGTCACCTGTTTCGCCTGTAACGAATACTGCCCTCAAGAAGCCCGGCCTTTCGATTTGATCGTCAAACGCATGGAGCAGGTGGGAAACTATGTGGACCCCAAACTGCTGGCAGCCATACAGGCGCGCTTCACCGCCAAGGGCGACTTTCAGGCCCCGCAGGTGAAAAGCCCCGTTCTGGCCCTCTGCACGATTGAGGCGGTTATGCCCCTGGCCTTTCGGGGCCAGCTCTTCGACGGCCTGGATGTTGTCAAGGGACGCCATTTTTTCTGCAATGTCCTCTTCCCTCATCTGGGTAACGAATCGATTATGCGGGAAGGCCTCAAGCCGCTGGTGGACAGATA
>JAPLJM010000184.1 GCA_026388595.1 Deltaproteobacteria bacterium | reverse complement strand
TTCAGGGTGCGGGTTGGACTGAGAACGACCTGATAGGTGTCGCATTGCCGGACCACATGCTCATTGGTCAAAATGAGCCCGTTTCGGGTGATCACGATACCCGATCCGGTCGAAGCGGTCCGCCGGGCCGGTTTCACGGATCCGGCTTTCTTCATGGCTGCCCCGGAGACGCCGGACCGCCCCGTGAGCCGGTCGCAGGCCTGCGTCATGGCTGCGGCGGCGTCCGTTTCCTTTTTCGGTGCCTCAAACTTCGAATGCCAGTCTCTCCGAAAATCGATGTGCGTCAGTTTCCCGTCTTCGCTGTAGTATTGAGCCGTTCCCAAGGAGATCTTGCCCTCATCGCAGAGCGCGTAATACTGAGAGCGCAGGGTGGAATAGGTCTTACCCGATGTGAGCGTCTGCGGTCGCACGTAGGCGCGGTTCAGCGTGAAGACGCCGTATATTCCAACGGAGTCGAGATCGATCTGCGACTGGTAGTCTGCCGTCGACGGCAGGGGTTTCCAATCCGCGCACCAGGCTGCGGGCACCAGGATCATCAAGACCACGAGCACTAAGCTGCTGATATTTCTTACCGATCTTTGCATGGCGGCAGTCTCCGTTCCTTGTCATTCATAGGGGTGCATGAAATTCTATAACACCATCGAATTGCGAATGCAAGTCGCAGAGATTTTGTATCGGTGTAGGCTCTTTCGGTCAGGAAAAGGTGGATTTGAGTCGTATTCCATGTTAGGTAGAAGTGTTTTCGCCATCAGTTTGTAAGAGAGGAAAGATGACGAAACCATGAGCAAGTGTAAGAAAAGGAGAAATGAAAGTGGATGCTATCTTAGAATTGTCGGATAGGAGAAGGCTGGAAGTAAACCTGGCCAAGCCTTTCATGCCGGAGGACAGCGGAGTTGACGTTTTGGTCAAGGGAAGCACGGGGATGCAAAAATTCCTTTTCCCGGAAATTTGCTGTCTATTGATGAAGCACAATGCCAAAGGGATGTTTGCAAACCTTCAGAACACCTCCCAGGAGGATGTTACAACAATCATTGGAAACACTTATCAAGTTTTTGTTTCAGAGGAGCACTCTTTTTCTACAGGATTTTTTGGGTTGTCGGTTAAACAAGATATCCCGCACCGGCTCATATTTTTTCCCACATTCGGTGTTAAGGTCCGATGTCAGACCAAGGCAGTGGGTGAAATCCTTCAATCACAAGGGCAAATATCAGCTGATTCCATTCAGAATGCACTTTCTGAACAGCAGAAGCTAAAAAAGCGTCTCCTTGGTGAAATCATATCTGAAGCCAACATGATGCCCCGAAGTGTCGTTGAAGATACCCTCAAAGAAGCATATAAATCAGGTAAAATACCTCGAGGGGCCAAAATTGGAGAAATTCTGGTAACGGTCGGCCTGATATCGCAAGAGCAGGTGGATAATGCCCTGGCCATCAAGGAAAAAAACAAAAAGAGAAAAATCGGCGAGTTGCTCATGGAACTTGGGCACATTACAGAAGAAAGCCTTCTAGCCGCCCTGGCTGCCAAATTTCGTATTGATATGCTCGACCTGTCAAATTTCGTGCCGAATATGAAAGCGCTGGAGGCGTTGCCCTATGATGTTGTGTACCGATTAAATGTATTTCCGGTTATGGACAAAGGCGATCGTCTTGTGGTGGCAACGTCGCAACCAACAGATTACAGCATTGAGGAACACCTGCGGTTCTATACGGGTCGCAGGATCGAGATGGTCATTGCCACATCAAAGCAGATATCGGAAGCGATAGAAAAGTATTACCACCAAGAAGAAACTGGCGCAGAGGCTGGCATGGATGATTTGATCGGCGAGCTCCTTGCGGATCAAGAAATTGAAGTAGAGGAAGAGATCGAAGCATCAGGACTCAGCGAATCAGATTCAGCGATTGTGAATCTCGTTAATAAATTCCTTTTCGATGCCTACAACAGGGGAGCATCCGATATTCATTTCGAACCCGGCATCCAAGATCAGCCGTCTCAAATCAGATACCGCGTTGACGGCATCTGTGCTGTAATGCATCAGATTCCAAAGCTTTATAAAAAGGCCATTATCTCAAGACTAAAGATCATGGCGGCACTCGATATTACCGAGCGCCGCAAACCCCAGAGCGGAAAGATTCTTTTAAGGTCTAAAACAAGCCGGGTCGAATATCGGCTTGAAATTACACCAACAACCGGCGGTAATGAAGACGCAGTCCTCAGAATTCTCGCCTCCTCCAAACCCCTTCCCCTGGACCAAATGGGCTTTTCAGATTCAAACCTGAAGGCTTTCCAGGCCGCCCTTTCCCAGCCTTACGGTATTATTTTGTGTGTCGGGCCCACCGGATCGGGCAAGACGACCACGCTCCATTCAGCCCTTGCTCAAATCAACACGCCGGATCGGAAAATCTGGACCGCTGAGGATCCTGTGGAAATTACACAACGCGGCCTCCGGCAAGTTCAGATCCACAGCAAGATAGGTTTGACCTTTGCGGAGGTGCTCCGTTCCTTTCTGCGGGCAGACCCTGATGTGATCATGATCGGTGAGATGCGGGACTCGGAAACCGCCAAAATAGCGATTGAGGCTTCTTTAACGGGGCATCTTGTCTTAAGTACACTCCACACGAACAGTGCGCCGGAAACAATCGTTCGCCTTATAGAAATGGGCATGGACCCGTTTAACTTTGCCGATGCCATGTTATCAATCATAGCACAACGGTTAGCGAGAAGATTATGCGATTATTGCAAAAAACCATATCTTCCCACCGAAGATGAATTCTCGGAGCTTGTTCACCTGTACGGCGCCCAATGGTTCAAGGAACACAATATGGAGCCCTATTCCCGGGATGTGCGGTTCATGAAAAAAGAGGGATGTGAAAAATGCAACGGCACAGGTTACAAAGGACGGCTTGCCCTTCATGAATTAGCCGCAGGTACGGAAAAATTAAAGAAAGCCATCAAGAACGAGGCGCATGTGGAAGAATTGAGAATTCTGGCCGTTCAAGAGGGCATGAGGACCCTTCTCATGGATGGCATACAAAAAATATTCCAGGGATTGACGGATGTAAATCAGGTTTTAAGGGTATGCTCTTCACAAACCATTGGTGATGTGTAAGTTGCCAGATGTCCTTCCCGGGCAGATTTTGCTTGGCATCGATTTCTTTCAGGGGAAGAGATTTTTGTTTAAATATTTTCATTTTCCGGAGAATTAAATCGTGGCACAAACCAAGGAATGTCCAGCAGTTACCGTTATACCGGGAGAAACGCGGCACGGCTTTGTCATCCGGCGGGTAGAACAGATCCCCGAGATCCGCATCACGGCCTACGAGATGGAGCATGTTCGGACGGGGGCCAAATGCCTGCATCTTCATTGCGACGACCGGGAAAACCTCTATGCCATTGCCTTCCGTACGCCGCCCCCCGATTCCACCGGCTTGCCGCACATCCTCGAGCATTCCGTCCTGGCCGGCTCGGAACGTTATCCCTTGAAGGACGCTTTCAACGAGCTGCTCAAGGGGACCCTGCAGACCTTCATCAATGCCTTTACCTATCCCGACAAGACCATTTACCCCGTGGCCAGCCAGGTCCGGGTAGATTATTTTAACCTGGCCCGCGTCTATACCGATCTGGTCCTGCGGCCCCGGCTGCTGCCGCAGACCTTCGCCCAGGAGGGACACCATTTCGAGTTGGCCGATCCGGAAGACCCGGGCAGCGACCTGATCGTTTCGGGGATCGTTTACAATGAAATGAAGGGCGCCTATTCTTCGCCGGAAAGCCTGATGGTCAAGGCCATTCAGGAGCACCTCTACCCCGACACCCCCTACGCCTGCGATTCCGGCGGCAGCCCGGCGGCGATCCCCTCGCTCACCTATGAACAGTTCAAGACCTTTCACCGGTCCTATTACTCGCCCTCGAATGCGCGCTGGTTCCTCTATGGGGATATTCCCACCCTTGAACATCTGAGCTTTCTGGAAGACATCCTGACCGGCTTTGACCGCGTCCATGTGGATTCGGGCATCCCCAGCCAGCCCCGATGGGCCGGGCCGTCGGCCATCCACGGTTATTATCCTGCGGCAAAAGGGGAAAGCCTGCATAAAAAGACCACCGTCAACACGGGCTGGATGATGTCGGAAAATACCGACCACGATACGGCCCTCCTCCTGCAGATCACGGCCGGCACCCTCATCGGGAGCGCCGCGGCGCCATTGCGCAAGGCGCTGATCGATTCCGGTCTGGGAGAAGATCTCTCGCCTGTCACCGGCCTGGAGCGCGACCTCCGGCAGATCGCCTTTGCCGTGGGGCTGCGGGGCACGGACCCGGAAAAGGCGCGGCAGATCGAACAGCTCGTCCTCGAGACCCTGCGCGGGGTGGCCGAGACCGGCTTCGACCGGGAACTCATCGAAGGAACCCTCCACCAGGTGGAATTTCAGGGAAAGGAGATCCAGCGCAGCGCCTACCCCTACGGCATCACCTTGATGGGCAGGGTCTTTCATACCTGGCTGTATGACGGCGACCCGCTGGCCGGGCTCAATTTTCCCCGGATGATCGCAGATATCCGCCGGCGCTGGGCCGCAGATCGGTCACTCTTTCAGGAGGTCGTCCGGGTATGGTTCCTGGAGAACCCTCACCGGCTGCTTTCCGTCATGGAACCCAGTCCGGACTATCTCGATGAGCAGGAACAATCCTTCAAAACCAGACTGGCCGCGATCAAGGCTACCCTCACGGCAGAGGACGTCGAAAAGATCCGCCGGGACGCTGCGCTCCTGAAATCCTTCCAGGCGGAAGCGGATACACCGGAAACTCTGGCCTGCCTGCCCCGGCTCAACATCCGGGATCTGCAAAAAACGGTGGAGAAGATTCCTACGGACCGGCTGAGCATCGGCGGCATACCCGCCCTGACCCATGACCTCTTTACCAACGGAATCGCCTATCTCGATCTGGCCTTTGACATTTCCGATCTTCCGGAGGACCTGCAGCCCTACCTGCCGCTCCTGGGAAAGCTGATGACCAATATGGGGGCCGCCGGCCTCGGTTACGAACAGATGTCTAAACGGATCGCCCTGAAGACCGGCGGGCTAAGCAGCAACCTCTCCGCCGGGCTGATGGCCGGACAGGGAAGACACTGGCAGAAAATGATTTTCCGGGTGCGCGCCCTTGACCGCAATATCGGCGATGCTGTGGATATTCTGGCCGACATCCTCACCAGGGGCGATCTGTCCGATGAAACCCGCATGCGGGACCTGCTCGCGGAAAAGAAAAACAGGCTGCATGCCGCCGTGATTCCCTCCGGCCACCTCTTTGCCAAGCGCTCTGCCGCTGCGTCGCTGTCTGTGGCTGCCGGCCGCGATGAGCAGTGGAACGGCAAGACCCAGCTCCAACTCCTCACAGATCTGATGGAGGCCTTCAGCGACGGCCAGGAGGCCTTCAAAAACAAGCTGACCCGCCTGAAAGGTCTGATCTTCAGACGGGAGCGGCTGACGCTTAATTTGACCGCCGACGCGGAAGGGTTGGCGCAACTCGGCCAGGCGGTTGAAGGTCTGCTGGTGCGATTGCCCGGCGGCGGGCCGGTGGGTCCGCCTTCCCTGCCCGATCTTCAGGCACAGGAGGCCGGCGTTGCCATCCCGGCGCAGGTATGCTATGTAGCCAAAGTCATGAAAGCGCCCACATTCACCGATCCCCTGGCCCCATCCCTGTATGTGCTTTCCCGGCACCTCTCCAGCGGCTATCTCTACAAGCATATCCGCGTCCAGGGCGGGGCCTATGGCGGCATGTGCCAGTATGACCCCGCAAACGGCCTCTTTGCTTTTCTGTCCTATCGGGATCCGCATCTGCTTTCGACCCTCGATATCTACGGTCAGGCCGTCGATTTCATAAAAAAGGAAAAAATGGCTGAAGGAGACATGGAAAAGGCCGTCATCGGCGCCATCGGCAGCCTGGATCGGCCCATGGACCCGGCCAGCCGGGGCTTCACGGCCATGACTCGCGTATTTGCCGGGCTTAGCGATGAAGACCGTCAGACCTTCCGGGAGGGGGTCCTCAACGCGACGGCGAGCCGGTTGCAGGAAACGGCGGTCCGCTATTTCATGTCGGCCGATGCGTCGGCCGTCGTGGCCGTCTATGCAGCTGAGGAGCGACTGATCCGGGCCAATGAAACCCTGTCCTCCAAACTGACGATCGAAAAGCTGCCTTAAACACGATTAATGAATACGAGCGCT
>JAPLJM010000313.1 GCA_026388595.1 Deltaproteobacteria bacterium | reverse complement strand
CGACGAAATCGGGGAGCTGTCCGCCGCCGTGCAGGTCAAACTGCTCCGCTTTCTGCAGGAAAGAGAGTTTCAGCGGGTCGGCGGCAATCAGACCATCCGCTCCGATGTCCGGATCATCAGCGCCACCAACCGGGATTTGGAAACCCGGGTCAAGGAAGGCCTCTTCCGGGAAGATCTGTTCTACCGGTTGAATGTGGTCACCATGGCGATCCCCCCTTTAAAGGAACGAAAGGAGGACGTTCCCGCCCTCATCGACCATTTCTTGAAACGCTATTCCGAGGAGAACGGTAAGGACATTGAAGGCGTCAGCAGTGAGGCCCAGGACCTGCTCCTGAAGTACGACTATCCCGGCAATGTGCGTGAGTTGGAAAATATCATCGAACGGGCGGTGGTCATCTGCCGTGATGCTGTCGTTTCTGTGGAGGACCTTCCCTTTCAGGAGGATATGTTTGATGCCGGAGATAGTCACAGGGAGGTAGAGGGGCTGCTCCGGGAATCCGTCGAAGAGCTGGAACGGAAGCTGATTATCGAAGCCATGGAAAAAACGGGCGACCATCAGACGAAGGCAGCCGAACTTTTAGGGATCAGCGAACGGATGCTGCGCTATAAGCTGAAGAAGTATGCCCTGAAGGGGTAAGGGCTTCATAAAGAGGTTTCGCTATAATAACGCTCAAATAAGCAAATGCCCAAATGACCTATTTGGCGGAACGCACCGGAAGAGCCCGGGTACCTTTGTCGCGCGACTGGGGAGACCAGTACGGATTGCCGGGGTCGAAACCGAAGATGGCAGCATTGGAACCGCGCGTCTCGGAAGCCCAGGGAGCGGTGCAATCCGCCAATCCGGAAGGTCAGGGGAAATCTCCGTTTTCCCCTTGACATTACTTATCATGGATGTCCCCGTAACCGTCCCTTAACTCCTGTATAATCTTGGATCATGATTTAAGGGGGAATATTTATTTCTTGACATTCCGTTTCGGTTCTGATTTGATTTCCCCCCAGTTAAGAAAGGTTTAAACAATGGACAGAAAAAACACCAGTGGAAAATTTAGTGGCTTTTGGGGCTATTATTATCCTTGGGTCTGCCCATTGCCCTTGAGCCATTAACTCAAACTAAATTAATGACTTAAGCCGTGGGTGGATCGAAAGACCCCCCACGGCTTTTTTTGTTTTCTTCTAAAGCCATGGGCGGGTAAAAAACCCTCACCATGGCTTTTTTGTTGAAGGAGGAAAGAAAAATGATCATTGTTATGAAAAAGAACGCCACGGAAACCCAGATCAGTCGGGTCATCCAGTGGATTGAATCGGTGGGGTACAAGTCCCACCCGTCGCGGGGGGTGGAGCGGACCATTATCGGTGCCGTCGGCGACGACCGGGGCAAGAGCTGCCTGAAGTACGCCGAGTCGCTCTCCGGTGTGGAAAAAACCATGCCCATTTTGAAACCCTACAAGCTGGCCAGCCGGGAAAGCCGTCTGGACCGGACGATTGTCCCCGTTGGGGACGTGGAGATTGGCGGTCCCCGCTTTGTGGTTATGGCCGGTCCCTGCTCCGTGGAGAGCGAGGAGCAGATGATGGAGGCGGCTTACGTCGTCAAAAAAGGCGGGGCGCACATCGTCCGGGGCGGGGCATTCAAGCCGCGCACCTCGCCCTACAGCTTTCAGGGGATGGAAGAAGAAGGTTTGAAGATTCTGGAGCGGGTCCGGGAGAAGACGGGCATGCCCGTGGTGACGGAGGTGGTCAACCCCGGCGACGTGGACCTGGTGGAATCCTACGTGGATATCCTGCAGATCGGGGCGCGGAACATCCAGAATTTTGCCCTCCTGAAAAAGGTCGGCCATTCCCGCAAGCCGGTTTTACTCAAACGGGGGATGATGACGACCATTGAAGAGCTGCTCATGTCGGCCGAATATATCCTTTCCGAGGGTAACGAACAGGTGATTCTTTGCGAACGGGGAATCCGCACCTTCGAGACGGCAACGCGCAACACCCTGGACATCAGCGCGGTCCCTGTTCTGAAAGAGCTGACCCATCTGCCGGTTATTGTCGATCCCAGCCATGCGGCAGGGATCTGGAAATATGTGATCCCCCTGAGCCGGGCGGCCATGGCCGTGGGGGCGGACGGCCTGATCGTGGAAGTGCATCCGGAACCGGAAAAGGCGGTCTCCGACGGAATGCAGTCGCTCAAACCGGAGAAATACTACCAGTTGATGGACGAAATCCGGAGCCTGGAAACAGTCATGAGCTCGCTGTCATCATAAACACGATGTCGCTGAAGGAGACAAGGTGTTGTTATGAAAAAAATGAAGGTTTATTTGGACAGGAAACAGTCTCAATCCTATGAAATCTGCATCGGTTATGATATTCTTGACCGCATCGCCATGATGATCGCCAACAGCCGCATCGCCGCCCGTTATGTGATTGTGACGGACGATTGCGTCCGTCCCCTTTATGGCGAAACGCTGCTGTCTCATTTAACAAAAATGGGCGTCAAGGCGGATCTGATCGCTTTTCCGACGGGGGAAAGATCGAAGAATTTTCAGTCGGTGCTTGATCTGTCCGGCAAGCTGCTCGATCTCGGCGTGGACCGCAAGTCCGCCCTGATCGCGTTGGGGGGCGGTGTTGCTGGCGACCTGACGGGCTTTGTCGCCTCCATCTATATGCGGGGTCTGCCCTGCATCCAGGTTCCGACCACACTGGTGGCCCAGGTGGACAGCAGCATCGGAGGCAAGACGGCGATCGACCTCCCGCAGGGCAAGAACCTGCTGGGTACGTTTTATCAGCCGGCGGGCGTCTTCATGGATATAAAATGCCTGGAGTCCCTGCCCGAGACGGAATATCTGAATGGCCTGGCCGAGCTTGTCAAATACGGGATCATCGACGGCGAAGCATTGTTCCAGCAACTGGAGGGCGGCGTGGATTCCATCCGGTCCCGGAACAGGCAGTTCCTGGGAAAAATCATTCACACCGCCTGCACGATCAAAAAGGGCATTGTGGAAATGGACGAGCGGGAACAGGGGCTGCGCCGCATCCTGAATTTTGGACACACCCTGGGGCACGCCCTGGAGGCGGCGTCAGGATACCGGCTTTCCCATGGCAACGCCGTCGCCGTCGGCATGATCGCCGCCGCCCAGCTGTCGCAGACGCTGTACGGTCTGCACGGGGAGGATCGGGAACGGATCGAAGGGCTCATGGCGTTACTGGGTCTGGCCTGCCGCATTCCGAAAGATATCACGACGGAGGATATTCTGTCCCGATTGCGGCGGGACAAGAAGAAGGAGGGGGATACCATCCATTTTGTGATGCTCAAAAAAATCGGTCTTCCCTTTGTCAACGGCGGTGTGCCCGATGACCTGTTGCGGAAAACCATTGAGGGATTGCGGGGATGAAGGATCGGTCGTTAGAGAGGCTCAGGTCGGAAGTGACGGCCAGGGACCGGAAAATCGTGAAGCTCTTGAACGAGCGCGCCGGTCTTTCCCGGGCAATCGGCCGGATCAAGGCGGAACAGGGGCTGTCGATTTACGATCCCGCGCGGGAGGCAACGGTCTATGACGGACTGGCCGCCGTCAATGAAGGCGTCCTACCCCAAAGCGCCCTGATGGCCATTTACAGAGAGATTCTTTGCGCATCACGGGCCTTGCAGGCGCCTGTCGTGGCTGCCTGCCTGGGTCCGGAAGCGTCTTTCAGCCACTTGGCCGTGCGGTCCCATTTCGGTGCGCACACGCAGGTTTCTTTTCAGAAAACGATTTATCAGGTCTTCGACGCAGTAGAACGGGGAAGAGCGGACTGGGGCGTTGTTCCCGTAGAGAACTCGCTGGAAGGCGCCGTCAATCTGACCCTGGACTGCCTCATTTCCACGCCCCTGAAGATTCGC
>JAPLJM010000308.1 GCA_026388595.1 Deltaproteobacteria bacterium | reverse complement strand
ATCACGGATGAGTTGATGTCCCGGGCGGAGATAGAGATGGTAGGTATTGCTCAGGATCATCCCGGCTCCCAGCGCCCTGATCGTTTCTGGGACCAGCGCCTTGACGGTGCCCTGGGTGCCCACGGGCATGAAGACCGGCGTCGGCACCTCGCCATGGGCTGTGCTCATCTTCCCCAACCGTGCCCCGGTGCTGGTACCCTGCCTTAAAACCTCAAATTTAAAAGCCATAGATTAATAAACTCACAAAAAGTCGTAAAATGCACCGAAAATGACGGCTGCGTAAAAAGCTCCGCAGGCAAGGCGCGCAAATCCTGAGGAGTGAGGCGTACTTTTTGCGTACGCCGCAACGAGGTCGGATGCAGTGCAACGCAGCATCCGGACTTTTTACGAAGTTGTCATAGAATCAGCATGCAATCCCCATAGCTGTAAAAGCGATAACGGTCATCGACGGCCTGGCTGTAAGCCCGCTGCATCAGTTCCGTCCCGGCGAAGGCGCAGACCAGCAGAAACAGGGACGACAGGGGCAGATGAAAATTCGTCAGCAGCGCATCCACCCGTTTGAAAGGGTATCCGGGGTAGATAAAAAGGCGGGTCCAGGACGAGCCGGGCTGAACACGGCCCTTTGCATCGGCCAGCGTCTCAATCGCCCGCGTGGCGGTGGTCCCCACGGCGATCACCCGGTCGCCGCGATTGATCTTCTCAGCGGAGGCCTCGCTGACCTGCAGGAACTCCGCCTCCATCACATGATCTTCGATCTGCTCGGCGTCTATGGGAACGAACGTCCCGTAGCCCACGTGCAGCGTCACCGGGGCCAGTTCAACCTCCCGTTTGCGGAGGGCGACCATCACTTTTTCAGAAAAATGCAGGCCCGCCGTCGGCGCTGCCACCGATCCGGGCTGCCTGGCATAAATGGTCTGATAACGGTCCAGGTCATTGAGGGACGCAGTGTTGTTCCTGCTCCGCTTGATATAGGGCGGCAGGGGCGCCTTTCCATAGCGTTCCAGATAACGGGAGAAGGGAATGGCCATGACAAAGGCGAGCTGCCATTTTTTCGCCGACAGGCGTTCGATGATGGTGGCCTCACATCCTTCCGCAAAGAGGATCCGGGTGCCGACGGATACCCTTTTTGCCGGCTTGAGCAGCACCTCCCAGGTCTGGCACAGCGGCGTTTCCACGCTCACTCTGGACAGGAGCAGGATTTCGATCGTCGCACCCGTTTCTTTTCGCCCGAAGAGCCGCGCCGGAATGACCTTGGAATCATTGATCACCAGCACGTCTCCTTTTTTCAGGAAGGTCGGGAAAAGAGAGAACTGGGCATTTCTGAGCGATGCCTGCCGCCGGTCGACCACCATCATCCGGGAGTGGTCCCGCTGGTCGCAGGGCGCCTGGGCAATCAGATTTTCAGGCAGGTGATAATCAAAAGTTTCCAGTTTCATTTCAGATGAACTTATAAAAAAGTTACATTTTAGACGGCGACCTAAAAAGCTCCGCAGGCGAGGCGTACAAATCCTGAGGAATGAGGCGTATATGGAATAGAAATACGCCGCAATGACGTAAGGATGCAGCGCAATAAAGCATCCGGACTTTTTAGGTCGCCGTCATCTCAGCCCCGTCCAAGATAGACAAGCAGCAATCCCGCCATGATGGCTGTAAGCCCCATGATTCGCAGAGTAGATTCGGGCATTTCGATGACTTTCAGCAGATAGACCTTGATCTTTTCAGGAAAGGCAAAATAGGGCATGCCTTCGATGATAAAAACCATCCCCAGCACGCAGAGAAAATATTCCATGTCAATCCTTTTT
>JAPLJM010000178.1 GCA_026388595.1 Deltaproteobacteria bacterium | reverse complement strand
CAGTCTGTTTTTCGGCGTGTTTCTTCCTCCGGAACCGGGGCCGCCGGCGTGACTTTTTCTTGGCAGGTGCGGCAATTGCTTCTGAAGATTCGGCCGCACCGGCGGACTTATCAACGTCCGCGTTCTCTAGATTGACGCTTTCCGCCGGTTCGATATCGTCGGGTTCAAGGAAGTCTTCATTTTCAGGGGACTGGTCTTCCTCTTCGACAACGATATCTTTCGGGTGTTCGCGCCCGACGGATTCGCTTTTCAATTCATCCCAGGGCAGGTCAGGGCTCCCGGAGATAAAGATCGACATATCGTAGATGGATTCCAGCTTGCTGATTTCCATGCGCTTCTGGTTCAGCACGTAGTCGGCGATCTCATAGGGCAGGGTGATTTTAAAGACGGAATAAATGCCTTTGACCGCTTGGGATTCGATTTTCCGGAAGGCGCTCAGGGCCGCATACTCCAGAGAAGGCCTGATCCCCCGCCCTTTGCAGAAGGGGCAGGTGTTATAGCTGATCTCCTGAATCGTGGACTGTTTTTTCTGCCGGGAGAGTTCCAGAATGCCGAACTTGGAAATCTTGGAGAGCTGGACCCTGGCCCGGTCGACGCTCATGGCCTTTTTAAAAGTCTTTTCTACCTCCGCTTCATGCTTCCGATCGATCATGTCGATAAAGTCAATGACGATCAGTCCGCCCAAGTCTCTCAGACGCAACTGCCGGGCGACCTCCTCCGCTGCTTCGAGGTTGGTCCGGAAGGCTGTTTCCTCCACGTTTCGTTTATTGGAAGCCCGTCCGGAATTGACGTCAATGGTGATCATCGCTTCCGTCGGGTTAATGATCAGATACCCGCCGGACTTCAGATCCACCCGTTCCTGATAGATCACGCGGATCTGATCTTCGAGATTATATCGGTCGAAAATCGGTTTCTTGTCTTTGTTGAGCTTGATCATCCGGACGTTTCGGGGCGCAACGGCCTTGCAGTAAGCCCGCATCTGCCGGAATGTATCCACGTCATCCACCAGGATTTCCTCTATTTCAGAAGTGAAGTAATCCCGGAGCGAACAGACCCCGAAATCGCTTTCCTGATAAATCAGCGACGGAGCGGGGGTCGTTTTCCCGCGCTTCTGGATCTCTTTCCACAATCGCGAAAGGTGCTGATAATCCCGTCCAAGCTCCTGCTTGGTCCGGTTCATCCCCGCAGTGCGGATGATAAAGCCGAGCCCTTCTTCGATCTTAATCTGTTCCATCAGGGCTTTCAGGCGCTTGCGGTCTTCCTCATCTTCGATCTTTCTGGAGATGCCGCTGCTCTCCTTATTCGGCAGGAGGACAAGATAACGGCCGGGCAGGGAGATATAGGTGGTCAGCAACGCCCCTTTGCGCTCACTGACCTCTCTCAACACCTGGACCAGCACTTCCTGCCCGATTTTCAGGGACGTTTTCGCTTGACCATGGTTCCCGTCTTTTCCATTCCCCTTGCGTTCTGTAAAGTATTCTGGACTGACGTCCCGCAGGGGCAGGAAACCATCCTTCCGGCCGCCGTAATGAACGAACGCCGCCTGCAGGCCGCGCTCGACCTTTTGCACGATACCCTTGTAAATGTTCCCGGTGATGGGTTCTTTGACAGCCATCTGGATGTTGAAATCAATCAGTTTGCCATCATCCACAATGGCCATCCGCTTCTGTTCAGGATGAACAGCATTGATGAGCATTTCTTTTTTCATAATGATCCTTTATGGCATCCAGGGGACAACAGGTCCCGTCCAGGACCGCCGCTGCGGGAGAGAAACAACCATCGTCTCCCTCTCAAAGCACGTTTCCAGACCCGGTTTTCCTGTTCCTCGGGCGCCGATGTTTTATATAAAGGCGGAGACATCGCCCTTTCCAACACGAATAATATCCACCTGGTCGTCAAGGAGACTGACCACGCTGGACTGACCGGCGGCCAAAATCCCGCCGTCGATCACCATATCCACACAATGTCTGAATTGCTTCTCAATTTCCACGGGGTCCGTCATAATTTCTCCCGCCTCGTTCTTGACGCTGGTGCTGATGATCGGCTGGCCCAGTTCTCCCACCAGGGCCAGGCAAATATGATTGTCCGGCACACGGATCCCCGTGGTCAGCCGCTTGGGGAGAATGATCTTCGGAACCAGTCTGGATGCTTCAAGAATAAAGGTATAGGGACCGGGCAGGAGACGCTTCATCGTCTTATAGGCATAGTCGGAAACGCGGGCATAGCGGCTGACATCTTTCAGGTCCGCGCAAACAAAGCTGAAAGGTTGTTTTTCGCTTCTTTTTTTGATTCTGTATATCTTTTCGATCCCCTTTTTATTGAACAAGTCGCAGCCCAGCCCGTACACTGTATCGGTGGGATAGATGATGATCCCCCCGCTGCGCAGGACGTCGGCCGCTTTTTTGATCAGCCGCCCCTGTGGATTCTGACTATTTATGGTAACCAGCATATCACGCTTTTTCCGATTTCGGAAGCCTCAAATGGACGAATTCCGCGAGTTACATATCAGAACCAAGCGCCATTGGCAAAGAAAAATAAGAGAATTTTGCATAAATTGACAACTTGTTTTTAATCATAATATGACCTGAACAGATCTGAAGCGAAAAAGATTTTTGAGCGGCGGCGAAGCCATTTTTCAAAGGTCTCGACGCACAGGATGCATGGTATCATTCCGATTCATGGTCGGTTGCTGTCTTGATGATATCACGCCGACGGCGCTGTGATCTGATCTACAACTTTACGATATTTCTCATGAATCATATTGCGGTCAAACTCGTAGAATTCACTGAGCATCTGATCCTGTTCCGCTTTCGTGAAGTAATCCATGCAGGGATAGAAAAAGTGCTTGTCCTCCTTTTCGATGTGGACCGGGTAGAATTGTGCCAATTCTTTCAGGCAGGCGATGACCTCCCTGGACGTGTCTTCGCCTTTCAGGTATCTCTCCTTTGCGGCGACCAGCTTTCCCACGACCTGACGGGAGTATTTGTGTTCCTCGACCAGTTCATCCATAATCCGTGCGTGTTCCGGGGAAAGCTGTTTTTTCGCAAGTTCCCGGAAAAGAATATCCTCCTCTTTGCCGTGATGGGTCCGGTCGGCATACATCCTGATAAAGTCAACAGCCGTATCGATAAAAACCGTATCAATTTTGACATTTTTATTGATTTTCCTGATCTCTCCATCAAACAAACGCAGCATCTTTTCGATCAAACGATGTTCCCACATCATCGGGCCAATGGGGTTCATAAAGAGCATCTCCTTTCTTAGTCAATATTTTGGCCTGCTGCATATCCCTCAAAGATGGCATTCAATGCCTTTCTCGGTTTCCGGGCATCACCGATCACAAGCAATTCCGGTACAAACGGGCCAATATCTTTGGACAAGGGATCATTGGCGCGCGCACCCAGCGCCAGGATCACCGCATCCAGATTCTTCAAACGAACCTCTTTGCCTTCCTGAAGAAAAAAAACGTCATTCCCCTCAATGGCCTTCACTTCCGACCACCGCAGGATCTCCACGCTTGCACTTTTCAACATCCTGCGCAAGTAAAAAGACATAATGGCGCCCATATCGCCCCCCACCTGACCGGTGGCTTCCAGAACCGTAACGTCCTTATTCCGGCGGGAGAGGAAATGGGCCGTCTCGAGGCCCACGGCGCCGCCGCCCAGGACGACGATTCTTCTCCCCGGAGGAATATGCCCCCCCAAAACATCCCAGGCCGTCTTGATGATCTCGCTGTGAAGCGGAACAAAGGCCGGCGTCACCGGTGTGGCGCCCGTAGCCAGAACCAGCACGTCGGGTGAAGCATTGCGGATTGTTTCCAAACTGGCGGTCTTATGGAAGACCACGGTGACGCCCGCCTTTCGAACCTGTCTTTCCATAAAGGCAATGTAGTCGCGGAAGTTCTCTCTTCCCGGCGCCGCGCCGGCGAGCAGGAGCTGGCCGCCCGGGACATCCTCCTTCTCCCAGAGCGTGACGGCATGTCCCCGCCGGGCGGCGACGAGGGCTGCTTCCAGGCCGGCCGGCCCGCCGCCGATGACCAGAACCCGCTTTGGATGTTTCGTGAATCCGTCGTCTCGTTCAGACTCCCGTCCGGTCCGTGGATTGACCAGGCAGCCAATGGGTTCCGTAATACCGGTCATCATGCTGGCGTTAATCCGGTCGATGCAGCCCTGGTTGCATCCCATACAAGGACAGATATCTTCCGTTTCCCCGGCGTAAGCCTTCCGTGGCCAGGCAGGGTCGGCGAGCAGTGAGCGTCCTGAAGCAATCAGATCGGCTTTCCCGGCCGCGAGAATCGCCTCGGCCATGTGTGGGCCCGTAATTCTTCCCACCGCAATGACAGGAACGGACAGGGCTTCCTTGACACCGGCAGCCAGATCGACAAAGCAGCCCGGCTTTTCAAACATGGGGGCAACTGTGGCAACGGCCGATCCGTAAACGCCTGCGGAAACATGCAGGGCATCAGCGCCGGCCTTGACCAAAAGCGGTGCAATCTCCTGCATATCCTTCAAGGTTGCGCCCCCGGGCATGCAATCGTCCCCGTTAATCCGGACAATGACAGGAAAGGACGCCCCCAGGCTGCCCTTGATCCCCTGAATAATCTCACAAGCAAAACGCGCCCGCCCCCGGACATCGCCGCCATATTTGTCCGTCCGCTGATTGGAGCGTCTGGCAAAGAACTGGCCGATCAGATAGCCGTGGCAGCCGTGCAGTTCCACCAAATCAAAACCGGCGTCCCGGGCGCGCCGCGCCGCCTGCACAAAGGCTTCGATGATCTCCTTGATTTCGACAATCGTCAATTCCCGGGGGATTTCCCGGGAGACCGGGCAGGGGATGGGAGAGGGCGCCACCGGCTGCTCCCCCAGAAAACCGGAATGGATTTGCCTGCCCAGATGACTTAATTGAACGGCGATTTTGGTTCCATAGGGATGTACGGCAGCGGTTAACGCCTTCAGAGAGGGAATGAACCGGTCTTCGGAGATGTTCAGGTGATGCCTGGCCAACTTCCCTCCGGTAGGCGCCTGCACCGCTGCCGCCTCGGTGATGATCAGTCCTGCACCACCCCGGGCGCGCTCGACGAAATAGTCGATCATGCGGATTGAAACGGCGCCGTCCGTTAAAAAATTGGTCGCCATGGCCGGCATGACGATCCTGTTTTTCAGGGAAATGCCCCCGATGTGAACTTCAGAGAATAATAACGGAAACATTTTATTGGCCATATCGCAGGACCTGCTCATCGCCCGACAGGACCCGCAGGCCGCCTTCGGCCATCGCGGTCATTTCATCCTCACCGGGATAAACGAAGACGGGCGCCAGACCGTCAACCCACTCCCGGATCCATCCCGTCAGCATCTCCGAGTGGGCCATGCCGCCCGTCAGGACGATCCCGTCCGCCGGTCCTTTTAGCGCCACGCGCATGGCACCGATATCCTTGGCGATCTGATAGGCCATGGCCTGGTAGATGAATCCGGCCTTTTCATCGCCATCCCGGATCATGGCTTCCACCTGCTTCGCATCCGTCGTTCCCAGATAGGCGGCCAGACCGCCCCTGCCGACCAGACGGGCCTGCAACTGTTTGCGGTCCATCGTTCCCGCAAAGGCCAGATCGATCAGGTCTTGTGTCGGCAGGCTTCCTGCCCGCTCCGGCGTCAAAGGCCCTTCCGTCAAACCATGGGTGCAATCCACCACGCGTCCCTTTCGATGGGCGCCGATCGTGATCCCCCCGCCCAGGTGGGCGACGACGAGGTGCAAATCCTCATAGGGCCGACCGATGGCGCCGGCCATGCGCCTGGCCGCGGCCTTCTGGTTCAGGGCGTGAAAAGCGCTCCGACGTTCGATTTCCGGAAGACCGGAGATCCGGGCCAGGGGGGTAAATTCGTCGGTGCTGGGTGGATCGACAACGATGGCCGGCTTGCCGTATTTTCCTGCCAAATGCAACATCATGGCCGGACCCAGCGCCGAGGGGTGCTTGCCGTATGTTCCCGCCAGCAGATCCCGACACATGTCCTCATCGATGGCATAGGCCCCGGCAGGCGCCGGTTTCCCCAATCCTCCCCGGCTGACAAACAGGTCGAGCGCTGCCAGAGAAATGTCATTTTTTTCCACAAACCGATTCAGGTCATCCCGGCGGCGGGGAAGCTGGTCCTGCAGGCCGGCTAATCGGGACAGTTCCTCGGCGCTGTAGACAATCGTATCCTGGACCACCGGCTTGAGCCCCTTGAAAAAGGCGACCTTCGTGGATGTGGAACCCACGTTGATGATCAGCAGTTGCGGCGCGTCATTCATGGACGCCTCCCTTGCAGGCCAACAACACCGCCAGGGCGATCTCAATCACCTTGTTCGGGGCCGAGACAAAGGGCAGATCGAGAACCACCGGGCTGCTCGTTCCCATCAACGCCCCTGCCATTTGCATTTTCCCTATATAAACAAGTAATTGTGCCAGCAGATACCCCGTGTCCATTTCCGGCGTCAGATAAATATCCACATTTCCCGTCACCTCACTGTGCACGCCTTTTCTGGCGGCCGCATTCTGATCCAGGGCGCAGTCTATATCCAGCGGGCCTTCCAGGACGATGTCGCCAAATTGCCGCCGGTCCGCCATTTTGGAGAGGATGGCCGCATCCAGTGTGGAGGGGATGCTGGGGTTGACCTGCTCAATCGCCGCCAGGACCGCCACTTTTGGCCTCGGAATCTCGAGGAGGGCGGCCAACCGGAGGGCATGCTCCAGAATCAACTGCTTGTCCGTGAGCGACGGCTGATTTTGCATGTACGTGTCGGTGACCAGAATTAGTTTTTCCCGCTTCAGGAGCTGATAGAGAGAAACATAACTCATCAATCTGCTGTTCATCAGGCCCATTTTGGCGTCGGATACCTGATTGATAAAGGGTTGATGATCCGTGCCGCCCTGCACCAGGATATCCGCCTCTTTATTTTTGACCAGAGCAATCGCCCGGGAGAGCGCCTGACCGGGGTCCGGCTCATGGATGGTGCGCCAGTCCGATGCGGCAAGACCCGTCCCTTTGCGTAACGCTTCCAGCATCTTTCCGTCGCCCACCAAAACCGGCATGATCAACCCGGCCTGTGTCGCGGCATCCAGAAGTTCCAGATGCCGCCGGTCGGGCAAGGCAATGGCTGCGCGCTTTCTTACACCTGTCTCTTTGGACCGTGCCAGAATGTCTTTGAATGTTCCGATCATCGATTGCCCACCCCCTTTCTTAGTTCGGCCACCACAACGCCCATGGCGATTTCTCCCAAAATGGATTCACAAAAGTCCGAGCGGGAAGGGATCAGAAACGGTCCCCTCGTGGTCATGACCAGCGAGCGCCGGTGGACAGGCAGGAAAAAATCAAGCTTACACAGGACGTTTCCCGTATCCAGATTGGGAACGACCAGAATGTCTGGAAGCCTCGAAATATCAATGCCCTTGTCGTTTTGTAGGGTCCCACCCGGCCCGGAAAAGATTTCTCCAAAGGAGGTTGCCGCAATGATTTCACATTCCCCGAAATCACCGGCGTCGGCCATCCTTTTTAAAGCAGCTGCGTCCGTGAATGACCCGGGCGTGCCGCCAATCTCCCGTTTTCCGGAAAGGACGGCAATCCGGGGCCGGTCATAACCGAGGATATGAAAAAGGAACAGAGCGTTTTTCACGACCTCTATCTTCGCTTTCAGATCCGGCCGGATATTGACGCCCGTATCGGTAAAAGCCGTGAATCGTTTGAGTTCCGGAACCTCCCAGAGCGAAATAACGCTCACGGTCCGCCCCGTGCCGGCCTTCGTTTCCTCTTTGATGATGGCGCGGTAGATATAGGAGGTGGGAATCTGTCCCTTGCTGGCCATGTCCACATCACCGGCAAAAAGCATGGCCGTTCCCAGATTGGCAACAGCCTGGCGGTCCGTCTCAAAAATCTGCTCGATGCCGCTGATGTCAAAGGCCACTTCCGCAGCCACCCGTTTCATCTTCTCCGGATCGCCGATCAGCACAGGTTCAATATACTTCGCTTCCCACCCTTTTTTGACCGCCAGCATGAATTCCCCGTCTTCCGGGGCAAGGACAGCCAGTTTTTTTGGACCTTTCTCCTGCGTGAATTTGGAAACATCATCCAACGTTCTGATCATCGCCTCCTCCTTTCATCCATCGTGACGTTCCTGGGTCACGGCACTGAACCTTTCCATATTCTATAACGGGCCGGATCGGTGTCGCCTGAAGTTCTCTAAGGCACAACGTTATCGAGGAAATTCCCAATGCTTTCGGAATCCTCCATGGCCAGCACCTGTTGCAGCGCCTGCCGGGCATCATGAAGATTCGCGCTTCGGATCATGTTCTTGATCATGGGCGCCGATGCGGCGTTCATGCTCAACCCCTCTATTTCCATTCCGAGGTAAAGGTAGGCGCAGCGGATATTGGCAGCGGCTTCACCGCAGATCACCAGGGGTTTGTTGTACTTGCGGCAGAGTTCGGCAGCATTTGCAATGAGTGAAATGACGGCGGGATGCAATGGATTGTAAATCGAGGCGACCTTGGGATTGTTCCGGTCCACGGCCAGGACGTACTGGACGAGGTCATTCGTCCCGATGCTGATAAAGTCCACATAAGGCAGCAATCTATCGAGGATGATCAATGCCGCCGGGACCTCCGCCAGGATGCCGGTTTGCATGGCATCGTCAAAGGAGATGCCGCGGGCTTTCAGGTTGCCCTTTTCCTCTTTGATGATCGCGATAATCTCTTTGATCTCGCTGACCGAAGAAATCATGGGAAAGAGTATCTTGGTCCGGCCATAAGCCGATGCCCGCAGGATGGCCCGAATCTGCTCCCGAAACACATCCTTCATCTCCAGGGATACCCGAATGGACCGCCATCCCAGGTAGGGATTTTCCTCTTTCGGATAATCAAGATAGGAAAGGAACTTGTCTCCTCCCACATCCAGGGTCCGGATCGTCACCTCTTTTCCCCGGGCTGCCTCCAGAATCCGCCGGTAGAGACTGGCCTGTTCTTCTTCTGTGGGGAAACCGTCTCTCGCCAGAAAGGGAAATTCCGTCCGGTACAGACCGATATGATCGACGCCGTAACGCTCGACCAGGAGCATATCCGACAAAATTCCGATATTCGCCCCCAGCCTGACGGTAAAACCGTCCCGGGTCTCTGCCGGCAGTGTCCGGATGGCGTCGAGGCTTTTGTCCTGCCGGGTTCTTTCTTCCTCCAACCGTTGATATTCCCGAACGATAACTTCCGAAGGATTATGATAAACAAGACCGGAGTTGCCGTCCATGATGAGAAAATCGTTTTCCCGAATCTTTTCGGGCAGTCCGGGAATATTAATCACCATGGGAATTTCAAAGGATCTGGACAGGATGGCCACGTGGGACGTTTCCCCGCCCTTGGAAAGAATGATCCCGCGCAGTTTTTCCTGCCGGGCGCGGATCAGTTCGGCGGGCGACAGACTGGAGGCGATCAGAATGGTGTCCCGCTCGAACACGCCCGTCTCACCGTCCCCCAGGCCGAGAAGGTTCCTCAGAATCCGCTTGCCGATGTTTTCGACATCCATCCCCCGCTGCCGGATGTAGGGATCTTCAATTCGGGCAAAGGTTTTCAGATAATTCAGGATGACCTCTTTCAGGGCATACTCGGCGACGTGTCCTCCCCGGATGTTCGCAATGACCTTGCTCTTGAGGCCGCCATCCTTGAGGAACATCAGGTACGCCTGGAAAATGGCCATCTCATCCATGGAAAGCTCCGCCTCCACGTAATGACAAACCCGCAATACCTGCTGTTCCGATTGGTTGACGGCCTCCTCGAACCGGCTGATTTCTGTTTCCACGTTCCCGGCTTCCCGGAAATAGATTTCCGAAAAACCGATCCCCTCCCGGAGATAATAGGCATAGCCTTGCCCGAAACCTGCCGATACAGGAACGCCCTTCAGCGGCCCCTTTCGGTCCCTTTGCAATTCTTTGGTTATTTTTGAACCGGCCATCTGTTCTCCATAAAATCGTCCTTCCGGATGCTTATGTTTTGTATGTTGATTCCAAAATATTTTCAATCATAAAATCCAAACGCAGTCGCTCTTTGTAATAATAATGGCGATAACCAAACCGAAGCGGCTTGCACCGGGGTCCTAATCCGTGATAGATGTCCGGACAATCACAAAGAAATATTACGAAGAAGGAAAATGAATGCAGCAGCATTACCCGCGACGTTCCACCACAAGAAGACATCATCGACCCGTTAAAAAAGCCGAAGCCCTGCGCATGAGTCCGGAAGCGGAACCGGTCCTGAAAAATGTTTTTGCCCGCATCGGGAAACCGAAGTCTGCCCCGTTCACGCCGGACGCCTTCCAGATAAAGGCCCTCCAGGCCATCCAGGAGGGTGACTGTCTTGTGGTCGCCCCCACAGGTTCCGGAAAGACCTGGATTGCCCAGGAGGCGATCCGATCCTTTTTCAGCAAGGGCGGACGCTGCTGGTATGCCTCGCCGCTGAAAGCCCTCACGAATGCCAAATGGGTGGAGTTCGGCTGCTTTTTCGGTGAAAGCCAGGTGGGCATCCTGACCGGTGACACCAAAGAAAACGCCGATGCCCCGATCATCGTGGGGACCACGGAAATCCTGAGAAACCAGCTCTATGACGTCATGCACCGGGGTGAGAATATGGACTGCGACCTGGTCATTCTGGATGAAGCCCACTTTCTGGGTGATCCGGACCGGGGGGTCGTCTGGGAGGAAATCCTGATTTATCTGCCGGCGCGGGTGAACGTCCTGCTATTGTCCGCCACGATCGGCAATGCTGATGAGATCGCCCGATGGCTCACGTCGATCCGGGAGAAACCATGCACCATCGTCCGGGAGGAGAAAAGGCCCGTTCCCCTTTACCCCCTTTTTCTGCACCCTTCCGGCCGGGTTATGCCCTTTTTGGAAAAACAGAAGCTCTATGGCCGGCTCGCCCAATTTGTCGAAGAGGGATCAGGGCAGCGGGGGCGCCGGGGAGCACAACCTCACTTTGGGGACATCATCAAAGTTCTGGAGAGGTTTCATCTGCTGCCGGCCATCTTTTTTCTTAAATCACGATCGGAATGCGATACAGCGCTGAAGACCTGCATGGATGATACGGACCCCATGGAAAATGATACCTTTGGTTATGATCTGGAAGAACAGCTCAGCCGTTCCCCTTATCTCCGCAATCACAAACAGCTGCATGACCTTGAGACTGCTCGCGTGGCGGCCCACCATGGCGGCCAGCTGCCTGCATGGAAATTCCTCGTGGAAACCATGATGAAAAAGGGGCACCTGGATGCGATTTTTGCCACCTCCACCGTTGCCGCCGGGGTCAATTTTCCTGCACGGACCATTGTCATGTTCAATTCGGACCTTTTCAACGGACATGAATTCAGCCCCCTCCGGGGAACGGAATTTCATCAGATGACCGGTCGCGCCGGCCGGCGCGGCCAGGACCAAATCGGTTTCCTGATGGTCATCCCCGGCCGGTTCATGGATATTCCCCACGTCAAGAAACTCCTCTCCCAAGAACCGGAAGATATCCTCAGCCAGATCAAGAATGACTTTTCCATGATTCTGAACCTCCTGCTTTCCCAGACGCCAGCGAACATCCGGGACATCTTTGAAAAATCCCTGGCCAGCTACCAGTTGAACCGCCGCGGCAAGCAGGCTTCTTCCCGCAAAGAGGGGGTAAATCTCTGGGCAGATTTTTTAATTCATCTGAACTTTCTGAAAGTGGAAGGCTTTGTGGATGAGCAAGAACGTCTGACCGAGACCGGCATCTGGGCATCAAAACTGCGGCTGGACCAACCCCTGCTCATTGCCGAGTGCCTGCGGCAGGATGCTTTTCCGCGGCAGGATGAGAGGCTCCTGGCGGCTGTCGTCGCCCCTTTTGTTTACGACGGAGATCAGGAAACCCGGATCGATCTAAAAAAAATGCCCAAGAGACTGGTGCAGGCCTGCCAGCGAGTGGCCAAGACCCTGAAACCCCTGTCAAGGCGAATGGAGGCCGCCGGTTTTGCCGTTAATTCCCTGTCACTCTGGACCAGTGTTGTCATCTATGAATGGGTCAAGGGCAGGGACTGGGATGAAATCATTCGGATGGCCGGGATTGCTGACGGTGACATGGCCATGCTCGTTTTGAGAACCGCCGATAATCTGCGGCAGATTATGTCGCTCAAGGAAACGCATCCGGAAATCGCAGCGCTTGCCCTGAAGGCACGCGAGGCCATTCTGCGGGAACCGGTGGTCTTCGAATAAATATTTTTAAAACCCATCAATTGTTTCTTGACATCTTGCCAGACAAGAGGATATAAGCCGCAGTTCTGGTACGCCAGGCCTTTCGTCTTCTCATGCGTCCCCATCGTCTAGTGGCCTAGGACACGGGCCTTTCACGCCTGTAACCGGGGTTCGACTCCCCGTGGGGACGCCATTAATAAATTCAATATGTTAGATATAAATATCAATCCATTTTTTATATCCTGAAAAGCCATTTCCAACCGTATTTCCAACCCACAGCCCCAAAAAGAGGGTCAACTTTGCCTTGATTACCCCCCCCACTAACTGAAATCTGAAACCCGTCCCGCCTCCCAAGGGTAGACCAGGTTAAACTATCTCAGGTTGAGCCCGTATTTTCATCTGCATCAGGAGATGAGGCATCCAAAAGGAGACAGTAAAGTCTTATCGCATTTTCATCCTTGCTGTAGTAAAGGGAAAAGACGTTACCTTTTCCTCGGTATCGATAATCTTAAATCCGGGAGGTATGCATAAGCCATGGCGTCTGAAGTTAATAAAGTCATCTATTCCATGATTGGCGTAAGCAAGTATCATGATAAAAAAGCGGTGTTGAAGGACATCTACCTGTCCTATTTTTACGGTGCCAAGATTGGCGTTTTGGGGCTCAACGGTTCGGGTAAAAGTTCGCTGCTGCGCATCCTGGCGGACGTGGACAAAGACTTTAACGGCAAAACGATCCTCTCACCGGGATACACCGTTGGTTTTCTTGAGCAGGAACCGCTCCTGGATGAAGCGAGGACGGTGAGGGAGATTGTTGAGGAGGGCGTCCAGGATGTCGTTGATTTAATCAATGAATACAACAGGATCAACGAGCGATTCGCCGAACCGATGACGAATGAGCAGATGGACGCCTTAATCGAGCGCCAGGGGAAAGTGCAGGAAAAACTCGATGCCCTCGACGCCTGGGATCTGGATTCACGCCTGGAAATGGCCATGGATGCCCTGCGCTGCCCTCCCGGGGATACGCCGGTGAATATTCTGTCCGGCGGTGAAAAAAGGCGCGTCGCACTCTGCCGCCTGCTCCTGCAGAATCCCGATATCCTGCTTCTGGATGAACCGACGAACCACCTGGACGCAGAATCCGTTGCCTGGCTTGAACATCATCTGCAGCGCTATGCCGGGACGATTATCGCAGTCACGCACGACCGCTACTTTCTGGACAATGTTGCCGGCTGGATTCTGGAACTCGATAAAGGGCAGGGCATCCCCTGGCAGGGCAATTATTCGTCCTGGCTGGAGCAGAAGCAAAACAGGCTTCGTCTGGAAGAAAAAAGCGAGACGGAACGGCAAAGAACCCTGCAGCGGGAATTGGAGTGGATCAGAATGTCACCCAAAGGACGACACGCAAAGTCAAAGGCCCGTATCACTTCCTACGAATCATTGCTGGGACAGGAAGGTGAAAAACGCGCCGGCGAGCTGGAGATCTACATTCCCCCCGGCCCCCGGATGGGCAAGCTGGTCATCGAAACTGAAAATTTAACAAAGGGATACGGCGACCGTATCCTGATAGAGGGCCTGTCCTTTTCCCTGCCGCCCGGTGGGATCGTCGGCATTATCGGACCGAACGGCGCCGGTAAAACAACCCTGTTCCGGATGATCATGGGGCAGGAAAAACCGGATTCCGGAACCATCAGGATCGCCGAGACGGTAAAGCTTGCCTATGTGGACCAGAGTCGCGATGCCCTGGACCCGGAAAAGACCATCTGGGAGGTTATTTCCGAGGGGCAGGAGATGATCCAGCTCGGCAGCAAACTGATTAATTCACGGGCCTATGTGTCCAGATTCAACTTTTCAGGGGCCGATCAGCAGAAAAAAGCAGGAAGGATATCCGGTGGTGAACGAAATCGCTTGCATCTGGCGCGCATGCTCAAAGAGGGGGCAAATGTCCTGCTGCTCGATGAGCCGACCAACGACCTTGACGTCAACACCATGCGCGCGCTGGAAGAGGCATTGGAAAATTTTGCCGGTTGTGCGGTGGTCATCAGCCATGACCGATGGTTCCTGGACCGGATCGCGACGCACATCCTTGCCTTTGAAGGGGATAGCCATGTCGTCTGGTTTGATGGAAACTATTCCGAATACGAAGCCGACCGAAAGCTGCGTCTCGGCGCGGCGGCCAGTCAACCTCACCGGATCAAGTACAGGCATTTGACGCGGGTATAATTCCAACTCCATATCAAAGCGCTATCTTTGTTGGCGACCTTAACGGCTCCTCGACGTACGCTCTGTGTACGCTCTGTGTACGCCTGCGTCGCCTCTGCCTCGCCGCCTCGATATCATCTGTAACCGGTGAAAAATGGCTTCGCCGCTGCTCAAAAATCTTTTTCGCTTCATGGATGCTCGTATCACATGATGATTAAAAACAAGCTGTTAACTTCAATTCTGGAAAGGCGAAAAACATTTGATTCGCCGCTTGCGAACCATTTTTCACCGGTTACGCAAAGATTTCCATCTTCGATCTG
>JAPLJM010000089.1 GCA_026388595.1 Deltaproteobacteria bacterium | reverse complement strand
ATGGAGTTGTTTCAGGACGGATGTATCCGGGCCGTTATAGCTGTATGAGAGGTTTTGAATCGTGATCATGACAATGCCTTTACAATCGCCCCCCTAGAGGCGGAGATGATCCCGGAGCCTGGGTGTGATCAGGGCGGCGATGATGATTTTCAGGATGTCACCGGGCAGGGGAGGCAGCAAGCCCACGGCAATCGCCTTGTCGAAATCCAGTTTCGCCACGATCATCAGTTGAATAATGCCCAGCAAATAAACTGTGGCAATGCCGATGGACATGGCGCCCACCAGCCAGATGAAGCCGGGTTTCTTTCGGATGGCCGTCAGCTTGCCGATCACATAGGCCCCGACCACGAAACCGATGAGATAACCGCCGGTCGGCCCCAACAGGACCCCGGCTCCGGCCTTGCCGCCGGCAAAAACGGGCAAGCCGATGACGCCGAGCAGGATGTAAACAACCTGGCTCAGGGCGCCCAGGGTTCCTCCCAGGAGGGCGCCGGCCAGATTGACAAACAGGGTCTGCAGGGTGACGGGGACAGGCGGCAGTGGAATCATGATATAGGCGCCGACGGCCGTCAATGCCCCGAACATGGAGGCATAAACCATCCCGCGCAGGGATCTTTTTTCTTCAGGCATGTCTTCTCTCCCGCATTAATTGTCCAGCAGCGTTACATCTCCCGAGAAGATCCGGATGGATTCGCCACCGTCTTCCCGGAGGATCATAAAGCCGTCCTGATCGAAATCGGTAACCTCCCCCACATGCTGCCGGCCGATCGTATCAACCTTGATGCGGCGGCCCAGCATCTCCGTTAGCGCCCTCCAGCGCTGCATCACAGGCTCAAACCCTTGAGAATGAAAGATATCGTAATAATATTCAAAATATTCCAGATAGCGGCGCAGGATCAGGGGCCGGGGAAAAAAGGCGCCCGTTTCGGCCAGGATGCTCGTCGCCTGTGAACGGAACGCTTCCGGAAAATCGCCGGCCGGGATGTTGACATTCAACCCCAAACCGATCACCATGTAATCGACGGTCTCCATGCCGGTGCTGATCTCGGTGAGAATCCCCGCGATCTTTCTGCGCCCGACCAGGATGTCATTGGGCCACTTGATCTTTACCGCAAGCGGCGTCAGCGCCAGCAGGGTGTCTGCCGCAGCAACGGCGGCGAGCAGCGTCATCCGCGGCGCTTCTGTGGGCGGAATCGCGGGTCTCAGAATCAACGAGGCATAAATCCCCTGTTGCGGCGGTGAAAACCAGGTCCGCTGACGCCGGCCTCTTCCCTGCGTCTGTTCTTCCGCCACAACCAGTGTTCCTTCCGGTGCGCCTCGGGCAGCCAGTTCCTTGGCCTGCAGATTTGTGGAATCCGTATGCCGGAAATGGCGCACCTCCGTCCGGCCAAAGACGCGCGAGGCCAGGCCCTCCCGGACCTCCTGCATCAAAAGCAGGTCGGGAATCACGCAGAGCCGGTATCCCTTCCGGGGCGACGCTTCAATCACGTAACCCTCCGCTTTTAACGTCTTGACTTGTTTCCAGACGGCGGAGCGGGTCATGGACATCCGCTCGCTTAGAAGTTGGCCGGACACCCAGGCGCCGTCACCCTCTTTGAGGCCATGCAGCAAGACTTCTCTGTTTGAAGGTTTGTCGGTTTCCATCACGATCGGCAATGTCTCTTTTTTCCAGATGTGCATGTGCAGACCGGCTGAGGTTCTCGCGTTGCCCGGAGTCCCAGATCTTTGATCATCTCCAGATCCAGGCTGGCATCCCGTCCCGGGGTGGTCAGGTAATTGCCCGTCATCAGCGAGTTGGCGCCCGCCACCAGCGCCAGCGGCAGCAGTTGGCGGAGGTTCTTCTCCTTGCCCCCGCAGATTTTGATATCCCTGTCGGGCAGAAGAAATCGAAAAACGGCGATGGTCATCAGAATCTCCAGGGGTGGCAAAGGCGGGGTCCTCTCCAGCGGTGTCCCCTTGATCGGGTTCAAAATATTGACAGGGATCGAATCGACGTTCAATTCCCGCAGCGTCAGGGCCAGTTCGATCCGATGTTGGATGCGCTCACCCAGGCCGATCAGGCCGCCGCAGCAGACGGAAAGTCCTGCCGCACTTGCAGCCCGGATCGTCTCCACGTCCTCGTCATAGGCGTGGGTGGTACAGATTTCCGGGAAAAAAGTCCGGGAGGTTTCCAGGTTGTGATGGTAGCGGTAAAGTCCGGCGTCTTTCAAGGTGCGGGCTTTTTCTTCATCGATGATTCCCAGGGAGGCGCAGGCCTTTATGCCCAGGTTGTTGATTCCCCGAATCGCCTTGACGACCTCTGCCCATTCCTTTTTTGTTTTGATCCGCTTGCCGCTGGTGACGATGCCGAACATCTCAGCGCCGGCGCGCCCCGCCGCTTCGGCTTCCCTGATGATTTCCGAAGCCTTCTTCAAGGGATAGGATTCCACATCCGTGGCATAGTGTGCGGACTGGGCGCAAAACTTACAGTTTTCAGGACATTTCCCCGATTTTGCATTATTAATGCCTCAGAGACTGACGTCGTCCCCCTTGAAATGCCGGCGGATCTCGGCAGCGGCAGCCATAACCTGAAAGGGGCGGGTCGCCCCCTCCTCAAAGAGTTTGTGGGCGTCGTCGGCTCCAATATCCCTGCTCCGGATGGCCCTTCTTTGCAGTTTTTCAATGATATCCATTGCATCTGTCCATAAAATAAGCGGTGCAGCTCTAATAAGTAAAATCAGACGAATTGTCAACCTCATATTTGACAGAGGTTGATAATGATATTTAGTGGCTGATTTTGCTTGACAGGCGTAGCGATTGAGAATGTATTGGACCTCAGATATTGTGACGGCTTGTATGCCTCAGAGCGGGAACTTCGATTGACAGTACTATCGTCAATCTCGCAGTCCTGACCCATAGACGAGCCTTCCCTCATCATTCCCGGCGTTATCAATAAAACGGCGGAGATTTAACCCATAAAAATAACCTGCCCGATCATTAATAAAGTCTTGACAGATTGTTTCCAATGTTTTAATTGCTACTGAAACGATAGGAATTGTAGTAATTACATTTCAGGTGATGCCATGAAGCTTTCCACGCGGGCGAGATACGGTGTGCGGTTGATGCTGGCCCTTGCCAGAAATTATGGACAGGGGACCCTTTATTTAAGGGACGTTGCAAAAAGTGAAGAGATATCC
>JAPLJM010000023.1 GCA_026388595.1 Deltaproteobacteria bacterium | reverse complement strand
GCGGACGGCGCCATCTGTGCCCGAGGCCGGACGGAACAGGTCGCCGTCGCTACGCCGGAAATGGAAATCCTGCTCCGGATCCCCGACGAAATCCGCACGGCCCTGGAGGCATAACCGTGCACCCGGATTTTCAGAAGGCCTTTGTTGCCGGCGTTGAACGCGTTTTCGCCTGGGCGGACCTGCTGGATGCGATCAATGTCTATCCCGTGGCGGACGGCGATACGGGACGGAATCTCGTGGTCAGTCTTGCCCCTTTGCGCCGGCTCGATGGAGATTGCCATGGCATGACCCGGACCTTGCTCCTGTCCGCCCGGGGAAATTCCGGCAACATCGCCAGCCGTTTTTTGTCTGCATTCATCCGGGTGCAGAGCCTGGAAAGCCTCATAGAAGCAGCAGAAGAAGGCCGCCGGCGTGCCTGGCTGGCCGTCAAGGATCCCAGGCCCGGCACGATGCTGACCCTCTTTGATGCGCTTGTGGAAATCCTGGGCGAGTGCGGTAAGCCGACGGAAACAGGGCTGCGGGAAGCCTGGGGGAAAAAAATATTGGCCCGGCTGGAGGAGACGGTCCGATCGACGCCCGAACTTCTGCCCAAGCTTAAGCAGGCCGGTGTCGTTGATGCAGGCGCCTTGGGCATGTTTTTGTATTTCGAAGGGTTTCTGCACACGCTCCTGGGAATGACCGACAGCTTCCGTGTGATTCCCCTTGTCTTTAAGGATCAGCTCAAGGTTTCGGAAACCTGGCGGGATGATGTGGAATCCGGATATTGCGTCGATGCGGTGCTGAGTCAGCAGAGTGATGCTGACGCGGCCCTCATCGGGCTGTCGATGATCAGTGACAGCATCGTCGTCACTCGTGATGCGGATTATCTGAAGGTTCATCTCCATACGGAAGACCGGGAATCGGTCCGCCGGCGCCTTTCTGCCATGGGGGAGCTGTTAACCTGGGCGGACGACGATATGGGCCGTCAGACGAGAGATTTTGAGCACCGGCAAAAAAAACAGGCCATCCATATTATGACGGATGCGGCGGGGTCCGTGACCCGTCAAGACGCCAAAATGATGGGGATTACGCTGCTGAACAGCTACGTCACCAGCGGCGAGACTTGCCTGCCGGAAACGCATTTCCAGCCCATGGATATTTATGCGGCCATGCGCCAGGGCAAGAAAGTTGTTACCTCCCAATCGTCTGTCTTTGAGCGGCATCAGCTCTATGACAGTGTCATGAGCCGCTTTGAGCGTGTCTTGTATCTCTGTGTCGGATCTGCCTTTACGGGCAATTATGATGTGGCGACGGCCTGGAAAGAGGAGCACGACCAGGATGGCCGCATGCTGATTCTGGATACGATGGCGGCATCGGGCAGGCTGGGCCTCGTGGCCCTTGCCTGTGCGCGCCTTGCACTGCAGACCGATGAACCGGAGGTGGTCGTCCGCTTTGCCCGGCAGGCCATCCAGCGCTGCGAGGAGTATATCTTCCTGGACAAACTTCAGTATCTGGCGGCGGGGGGGCGGTTGTCCCGGACGGGCGCCTTTTTCGGGGATATTCTCCGGATGAAACCGGTC
>JAPLJM010000168.1 GCA_026388595.1 Deltaproteobacteria bacterium | reverse complement strand
CGGGAATCAGTTGTGGACGTTCATTGCGGTTCCGGGCTGTTCTCTTTGTTTCTCGCTCCCAAAGCCCGACAGCTCTACGGCATCGAGATGGATGGCGAAGCGATCCATTGCGCCAGAGGGAATCACCGTCAGGCAGGTTTCACAAACGCTATCTTTTTGCGGGGCGATGCGGGAGAAATCCTGCGCAGTGCATTCGCTGACCGAAAGAGACAAGTTGACGTGCTGATCCTGGACCCGCCACGCACCGGCTGTGATCCGGCGCTTCTGTCCCGGGTGATCGATCTGAAACCGGCCAGGATTATTTATATTTCCTGCAATCCGGCGACCCAGGCGCGGGATGTTCGCCTCCTGCTGGATCGGGGGTTCACCCTCAGAAGCCTCCGGCCCTTTGACATGTTTCCCCAGACAGCGCATATCGAGGTCGTTGCCCTTTTGGAACAGTAACCCTTCGGACCTTCCCGTGAGAAAGATGACTCCTGATATGGCGGTGCCTCACTTAAAATGTGAAGCTGACCGTCAGACCGCCAGCGATGAACGAACTGTCACGATCCGCCGGAGCCGCCCCTTTTAAGCCCTGGCCTTTCATTTCATTTTTTGCCTCATCGGACAGAGGGAAGATGTAGGATATCGTCGGTGTTAACGAAAGATAACCGGTCACTTTGATCGGCAGACTGACCGTGACTTTCCCGTCATGAAAATTGCTGAATCTGTCATTGGTCGCCAGGGCGTTGCCGTCGAATTTGGGATAACCGCCGTAGCCCGCACCGGCGTTAAACAGGGCGGCGTCTGCATAATCGCTCTGCAGATAGCTTGCCGTTGCTTCCAGCTTCAGGGAGAACACCTTGTTCAATTCAATAATTTGGGAAACCCCGAAGAGAAAATACCAGTTTCGGTAGTGATCCAATTCCTTGTACACCGTCAATGAGGGTGAAAGGATGGTGTTGAGGGAGACCGTGAGATAAAGCTCCTGGGCGTCTGCCCTTTTCGGCCAATCTTTGTTCAGGGCGCCCAGAGCATAGTAGATATAGCCGCCGCCAACATTAAACAGGCCCATGGTTCTGGTGTAGGACAGGGTGTAATCCGTTTCATTCCAGGTACTGGCGTAATTCGGGTCTGCCGTCCCCTGGAAATAGGGCTTTGTATCCAGATTCCCCCAGAGGTTGGCAGAGAATCCCTTGTAGCCGACCGTTACAGAGGGCTGGATGACAACACTGTTTCTGCTCAATTCGTAACCCCTCCAGAAGTACTGGCTCATGGCTGCGATCGTGATGTCGCCTGTGGGCTTTTCCTCCGCCGGGGTATTGGTCTGCGCAGCCGCCGGTGCTTTGGTTTCAACGGTTGTCTTCGCTTCTTGGGCAAGAATCGGTGACAGAGGCGTCACCGTGAACCCGAAACAGATTAAACTGATTAAGAAAAGTTTTTTTGAACCTCTGGTATAATTCATGACCGTTCTCCTTTGAATCATTTTTTCAAAATCGGACGATTCAATGGAGCGCAAGGTCTGTGCCAGAAGCCAATATTTCTGCAACTGTTTGATATATTATATAAATCTTAACATTAAGAGGAATCGCCTTGACCTGCCGTGCCTCACATTATTGTTCACGTGGGGGATAAAGATACGGAAATGTTGCCATCGCCATTCAAATTCACGGCCGCCTCTTGAGGCAATGGTTTAACTGCACCTCGACCACCATATCACTCATGTGCGATCAGCCCAAAGAAGTCTGTCTGATTTTCGATGGCATGGCTGAATTTCTTCGGGAGCTATTCTGCTGGTGGAAAGCACGTGCCGTCAACGCCGATGAAGGTCTCGGAGATGGGTGTCAAGATTCAGCAGGAAAAGGGCAGGCTTGATGCTTTCCTGAAAATAATGCAAAGTTGAAATAACGGCGGGAGGCCGGATGCGCGCGATTTCGATGAAAGCGAATTTTGGTTGAATTGCCATGGGTTCGCTCTTATGATCTTGATAAGACATTTAAACATCCACCTGCATGTCATCGAAGGTGGCAAAGGCATTGGGAAAGATGGATTGCGCGGCCTGCTCCGAGTCCTTGCGGTCCCTGAGCGTCGGGTGTGTCTGGGCGTCAAAGTGGATGAGGGCCAGACGCCTGGCGCCGGCCTCCGCGGCAATCCGCGCCGCCGTCTCCGGATTCAGATGGGGCCAGCTTTCATCGGACTGGCCGCTTTTGTAGGCGCATTCGGCAATAAGCAGATCTGCCGATCGGGCCAGGGCGACGGCGTTTTCACAATACCCCGTGTCCGCACAGTAGGCGATCACGCGATCATCCAGGGAAAACCGGTAGCCCAGCGTCAGGCCGCTGTGCCGCAGCTCTCTGGCATCCACGGCAAAGGGGAGTTTATCCACTTCCTCAGGTAGCTCATAGACGGCCGTCGGGTAGGGGAGGCGATCCAGGGAGACCGTAAAAGGCCGGTCCAGGATCTGGTCGAGAACGGCTCGCGTTCCCGTGGGACCGCACAGGGTAAGGCCCAGGGGAAATCGGCCTTTGGCCAGGGTATGGAGGCCGATGATATGATCCAGATGAAAATGGCTGAGAAAAAGATAGGCCGGTTTTTCGTCGCCCGGCGGAATGTATTGTTCCGCTTTGTAAAAGCCGTTGCCCGCATCAAGGATGATGTCATGCCGGCGGCTGCGCACAAGGACAGATATGGTGTTGCCTGTGTGGGTGTCGTACCAGCCGTTGGTTCCCAGAAAGATGACGTTCATGCCTGAATCCTCCCTCTATTCGCAGACAATGATCTTTCTGGCTTTGTTGAAGATGTCGGCCCGGAAGCCATAGTAGCCCGGAATCATCTGGTTCAGGTATTT
>JAPLJM010000351.1 GCA_026388595.1 Deltaproteobacteria bacterium | reverse complement strand
GGTGTCTGAAAACCAAGCAGATAAATCCCCCTGCACCGGATCTCCACCCAGCCTCTGGAAATCCACGACGGCGACAGGAAACAGTTGATAAGCCGGAGAGTCGATATCAATATAAACCTTTCCTGCCGCAGATGCGCTCTGCGCCCCGGACAAGAACAGAAGCAGGGGTAAAATCAACCATCGGATTGCTTTGGTTCGTCTCATCTTTATCGACCTTCTATCTTAAATTTCCAGCCCACCCTGGCCCAGCTCAGTGGAACTCGGCAGAATGAAAGCGTATGCCGATTTCAATGCTGTTCCCCCGAATCCATGCGGGCAGGGGCGGTAGCGGGCTGGCCTTTTTGACAGCCCGGACGGCGGAATCATCGAAATACCGGTTCCCCGACCTTTTTTCATAACCGACCTCCATGATTGCACCATTGCGCAGGATCTTTACATTGATGATGGTTTCCACATTACCTTTTGGAAGAATCCCCTGGGGCAGCGACCACTGTCCACGAATCTTCGACCATATCTCTGCAATATAGGGATCCAACCTCTGGCCGGTCTCCGCCTGACCAGCCTGCCCATCCATTTGGGCCGTTTGATTGTTCGTTGCCGGCAGCGGTGTCGGTGGCGCCTGGATTTTATTTTTCAGCACATCCAGGGCCTTTTCAACGCTGATGTTTTGTTTCTTCTGAACATCCGCTTTTTTGATGGGAACGGCCGTTGTCATTTCCACCGGTTTCCTGAGAATAATGGCGGACGGAGCCTGGCGCGCTTGCAAAATCTCCCGAGACAGCGAGGAAGAGGCCGTTCCTCTGAGCATCTGGTCGGAAAGGCTTACCAACTGAACAGAATAGACAGGGCCGAAGGTCCATTTCGGTGCAGGAAGGTTCGTTGAAAGAATAATGAAAGAGAGGAGCAGAAGATGGATGAATGCCGAAAACCCGAGCATCCGGCGAAAACGGATATCACCATCCTGTCCTGCCCTGTGCAACGGGGAGGAGGTCATCTTGCTTCCTCGGGCGGTTCGGTGATCATGCCCAGTTTATCAATACCGGCTTTTCTCACCTCAGACATCACCTCGATGACAAACCCATAAGGAATCGTCTTATCGGCCCGCATGAAAATTTCTTTGTCGGTCCTACTTGAAAAAATGCCCTCCAGCTTGGTCCGGAGATCACTGATTGGGATCTTGTTTTTATTGATAAAGATCTCCTTGGCCGGTGTAATGGTCAGGATCAGCTTTTCTTCCGCCACATCGATACTCTTTGCTTTTACCCGGGGCAGGTTTACATCGATGCCCATCTGCAACAGGGGTGCCGTAACCATAAAGATGATGAGCAGCACCAGGACGACATCAACCAGGGGGGTCACATTGATATCGGCCATGGGTTTATTTTCTGTGTTAGTACGCCTGCGGACGGTTTTCATGGCGGCCTATTTGATCACATAATAGCGTTCGATGATATTCAGTACCTCCGAGGAAAAATTATCCATTTCCTGGGTCATGCGTTTGATCCGGTTCAGATAGTAATTATAAAAAATGACAGCGGGAATGGCCGCTGCCAGACCGGCCGCTGTCGCAATCAATGCCTCGGAGATCCCCGGGGCCACACCCCGGGGCCACAACAGCCAGAGTGGCCGATCCCCTGGCCCCGATGCCCTTGAAGGTATCCATGATGCCCCAGACTGTGCCGAAGAGCCCGATAAAAGGGCTGGCGCTCCCCGTTGTGGCAAGAAAACCCAGGGCACTTTCAAGTTTTGTGCTTTCAGAATCGCGGGCGCGGTTCAAAGCCCGCTCCACGTTGTCGATCCTGCTCATTTCCAGGGAAAGCCGGTCCGATCCTTCCATTTCTTTTCCCGACTGGGATTCTTTAACCACTTTTGTGATCTTGACCAACTCGGTGTATCCGGAACGGAACACCTCGGCAACCGTGGAGTCTTGGAATTTTCTTGATTCCGGAAATATCTCCGAAAGTTTTATCCCTTTCATATAGACGTCGAGGAAGGCGTCGTTTTCTTTTTGCACCTGCCGGAGAACTTTATACTTCATCAGGATGATCGCCCATGAAATCACGGAAAAGAAGAGAAGCAGAAGCAGTACGAATTGAACCATCAACCCGGCATCGAGGACCATATTCAGCAAGCTGCCTTGAAACTGCCCGCCCAAGGCTCCGACGGTAATAAATGAAATATCCTTCACTTTGAACCTCCTCAGATGCTCAACATAAACGGCGCTATACGTAATGGAAAAACACCCCCTTGTCAATAATTGTTTTGAAGAAATCCCCCTGTTGTCCAGCATTGACTTTCTTGATTTCCTGCTTATGTGAAGGAGAATCTTTGATGAACCCGTAAAAAATCGAAAACGGGATGATGTCATAAAGGCTTGACAAGGTGGGTCTGTTAAGATAATAAAACGCTCCCGGGAGAAAAACAGCAATAAGAGCATGGAAATGACATCTTCTGATGCCTTTTAAGTTATTACAAGACAATATGGGCCGATGTAGCTCAGCCGGTAGAGCAACTGATTCGTAATCAGTAGGTCCGCGGTTCAAATCCGCGCATCGGCTCCAGATTTTTAAACCGAAAAGATCCATTTAATCGTCTTTCAAAATTATCTCCATGAAAACATCAGATAAATCCCTCGTAAGTGTGGTCATGGGCAGCGACTCCGATCTCGGTGTCATGGAAGAGTCCATGAAAATCCTGAAAGATTTTCAGGTTCCCTACTAAGTCGTGCTGACGTCGGCACACCGATCCCCGGAAAGGACGGCCGACTTTGCGCAAAAGGCAGCCCTGAGGGGTATCCGGCTGATTATCGTCGGAGCCGGCGCTGCAGCCCATCTGGCCGGCGTCATCGCCTCAC
>JAPLJM010000272.1 GCA_026388595.1 Deltaproteobacteria bacterium | reverse complement strand
CGGAGAGAGGGCCCGGCCCGTTTCGAGGGGGTCCTCAAAGAAATCCTTTGATTTGAATAGTTCCGTCCGATGACGGATAAACCCTCCCTCGTCCGTAACAGACAGCCGGGCGGCACTGTCAATGACGGTGAGATGGCAGATCTGGTCGCGTACCGTCCATGATCCAAAGGGTGTTTCCCTGTCCCAGGCTTCCTCCCCGAGGGGGGCGACAAAGGCATCCAGGGAGGCATATTCTTCGGCAAGGTCTTTGATCAGGTCTTTCAAACGTTTAACCCCTTTCGATATAAATCTCAGGATCGGTCTGGCGATGGCGGCCAGGGGGTGTCGCCCCTGACCGGGACAGCTTCGTCTTCGGCCCTCTCCCGAATGTCGTTCCGCCAGGGATTGTTGAAAGACCGGCATCCGCCGCCCGCCTGCAACTCCGTCCGGTAAAAATCCGCCAGCTTGTTTGTGGGCGCCATCAGTTTACAGGTGTACCGCGCGCCCGTCCATTCCAGCTCCGGACAGATCCTTTCCCGGTCATGGGGATGCTTGGCCACCCCGAAGGTGCAGGTATTGCGGATGCAGCAGTAGCCGCACCCGACACAGGATACCTCAGCGACATCCTCTCTGAGCATTAAAACCCTTTCCTTACTGATAGCTGTGCAGGCCAGGCAGATAGTTCACACCGAGATAGGTGATCAAGACACAGATGAAGCCGACGATGGCCATGACGGCCATGCGCTTCCCCCGCCAGCCCCTGATATACCGGGCATGCAGCATAATCGCATAGACGAGCCAGGTGATAAGCGACCATGTCTCTTTGGGGTCCCAGCTCCAATAAGACCCCCAGGCATAATGCGCCCAGATGGAGCCGGTCATGATGCCGATGGTCAGAAAGACAAATCCCAAAACGGCGCTCTGGTAGATGAGTTCATCCAGGATGCCGGGTTCCGGAATAAGCCTTATAAATCGCTGGGATCTCGCATGGTTTTCATGCTCCATGCCCTTCAGGAGCACCATCAGACCCAAGGCAAAGGCCACGGTAAAAGCGGCATAGCCCAGAAAGCAGGTGATGACATGGGTGGTCAGCCAGTTGCTCTGCAGGGCCGGGATCAGCGGCTGGATGCGACTGCTGATGTTGGGAGAGAGGGAGGCAAAGGCCATGGACAAAAAGGCGACGGGGACGACGAAGGTCCCCAGGCTCCTGTTTTTCGTCCGCCATTCAATGACCAGATAGAGCGCCACAATCGACCAGGCAAAAAAGATCAGGGATTCATAAAGATTCGACAGCGGCGCATGGCCGATGCCGATCTGGTACGAGGTGATCCACCGCAGGATCAGGGCCGCCGTGTGCGCAAAAAGACCGATCAGCGCCGTTACAGTGCCCAACCGGCCCCAAAACTCCTTGCCACTGACCATGCGGACCAGATAGAAAACAAAGGCGGCAAAATAGATGAATGTCGTCCAACTCAGGATGATGGTGTTGATCATGCCGCCGACTCCTTATTTAATTTTACCGCATCCAGCCATTTCCGGATCGCACGTTCCAGCCCGACGGCGTCCCGGTTGCTCTTGCCGGCGATGCTGATGCGCGTTTTATCTCCTTTTACGTCCAGGCGAATCCAGATTTGCCGGTGGGAACAGAAGAAAACGACCATGAAGCCGATCATCATCAGGGCGGCGCCCACCGCCACCAACGGAACCCCGGGGTCCTGCGCCACCTGGAGCCCCGTATAATACCGGTTGTTCGCCTGAACCAGAGAAAAAACATAGGGTTTGAAGAGGCCAGGATTAAAAATAGGGACCTGCTCCAGAAGGCCGGGATTGGCCTGCCCGATCTGCTCAATGGCCTGAAAGACCCAGAGCTGAACCTCACCTGCGGGCGACTGAATGCTCAATTTCACCGCAGGCCCCATCCCCATCAGGTCTTCTTCGACCCGTACCATCTGCACCTTCGCCTTTTTTTCGGGAAGGTCGAAGGCCATGCCGATGGCGACTTTCACGTCCTTGATCTTCTTGTCGTCCTGGGTCACGACCATGACCGGATCGCCCGTGGGGATCATCCCGTAATTGGCCTGATAGAAGCGCATTCCCCCAAAGGCGACGGGATGATTCACCAGAACCGCAGAGGACTGGACGGCGCGGCCGGCCTTCAGAAAAGTAAGATCGGACCGGTAAGTCTTGGGGGTGCCGTTTTCATAGAAGTCAATGAAGAACCGGTCGCAGCGGACAGCAAAATCCAGGTTCTTTACACCCCTGCCCCCCTTCAGCGCTACGGCAGCCGCAGATTCTCCCTCCGGAATGTCCACATAGCCCTCAAAACCGAAGAGGAAGCCGATCATCACACCGGCCATTATGATCAGGACGCTGAGATGAATGATATAGACGCCGAAATAGGAATAGGCGCCTTTTTCACCATATAGGTAGGAACGGCCCGCCTCATCCCTGCGCGCGACCCTGCCTGCCTTTTTCTTGAGCAGCAGCTCCAGGCGGTCTGTTTCCGACCGGAGGGGCGTTTCCTTGATTATTACCTGATCGGACGGGATTTTTTCAAAAAGGTCCTCCCGGTCCGGTTCCGATACTTGCCGGAAACGCTTCCAGGCCATGGGAAAGCGGTCCAGAGAACAGACGACCAGGTTGGCGGCAAGCAGTGCCATGAGGATCATGAACCAGGCGGAATGGTAGACATTGAAGAGTTGCAGGCCCCGCAGGCCTGCTGGGGGATAAGGGTGCCCAGGATGGACGCCACAGAAATCAGGATCAAAAGAACAATGGCCAGTTTCACCGACGCGAAAAAGGACCGGACAGGATTTTTTTTCGACAAAATGGCTAACCTCTTCGGACTGTAATGGGAAATGCGAATACCACTGAACGGCAATCTTGATCAAGATGAAAAACAACTCATAGTTTTTCCGCATCGTTTGCTCCCCTCCCATCGAGGGAGGGACGTCAAGATAGCGGAACGGATGGTTTAAGGATAGAGCTTACTTGACAATCTGGCCATATTGAAACATCCGCTGGACCACATAACGCCCGTCGGCATCCACACGGTAAACGCCATACAGGTCACTCAGGCGATTCCCTTTGGGGTTGAAATTGATGTTTCCCGTCAGACCGGAAGGATCGACGAATGCCGTATGGAGATGATCGGCAAGGATATCCGGATCGGTTGATTTCGTCTCCCCGATCGCTTTGACGATCACTCGGAAGGCGTCCCCCGCCAGGACCGAATCGATAGAATTTAGAGAGACCCCGTATTTACTCTTGAATTTCTCGAGAAAAGCAATTGTCTGCTTCGATGTCAACTCGCCGGGGAGGGGGGGGCTGACAAAATAAAAGCCTTCCGCGGCCTTTTTACCGGCAATCGGCACCAGATTGGGATTATTGGCGCCGTCACCGCTGATGAAGACAACGTTCCAGCCCATTTCCTTTTTCTGCCGGAGTAGTCGAGCGGCCTCCTGATAATAACCGGCAAAGAAGACAACATCCGGATTCTGGACCTTTATTTTTCTCAGGACATCGCTATAGTCCTGAAGACCGGGCGTCAGGCCATCCTCATAAACGATGCTTAAACCCTTCTGGAGGGCCAGACTCTGGGTGCTTTCGGCCAAGGCTTTCGCATAGGATGTTTTATTGTCAAACAGAACGTTGTCAAATACGATGGCGATTCTTTTCAGATTCATTTTCTGTATCGTCTGGATGATCACCTTACTCTGATCATCATCGCTCGGACAGGTCCGGAAAAAATATTTCATTTTCTTTTCCGTCAGCCAAAGGGCTGTAGCTCCATGGCTGATCTGAATGATTTTCGCTTCATTGAACATGTTCTGCGCGGCATCAGTTGACTGGGAATTGTTAGCGCCGATAACGGCAACCAGCCCTTGTTTCAAAAGCTGGAGCGTCGCCTGCACGGCGCCCTGGGGCGTTCCCTCATCGTTTTCCACAACGATCTCCACTTTTTTCCCCAGAACACCTCCCTTATCGTTGACTTCCTGCGCCAGCAGCTCAATGACCTGCTTCAGTTCCTTTCCATCACTGGTCCAGTTTCCCGTCAAGGGCGCCATGACCCCGATCTTGATCGTATCCGCCGCGTGAGCGGACATAGCAAAAAGAATAAATAAGACCAAAAGACATAGAATTCTTCTCATTTTTGTTTCCTCCGTTGCATTATCTCCCGTAAGGAGAGGTAAAATGAATTCCGCCATGCATAACTTTAGAAAAACCCTCATGATTTGGTATCATAAAAGATTCTTCGTCGCAAGGCTCTCCGGAATGACAATATCCGGAAATATTCTCTGGATTTTATGAAACCGTCAATCGATCAGTAAAAGAAGGCGGCCCAGAAGATCAACCCTGTCAGAAAAAGACCGAACAGCAGGCTCGCCAGGCCTAAAAAAGATGCCAAGAACTGCGTCAGCAGGCCGGGGCCTTCAC
>JAPLJM010000147.1 GCA_026388595.1 Deltaproteobacteria bacterium | reverse complement strand
ATTACCATGCTTGAGCAATGGAAAGAGCAGTTGGATAAATTGGTGGTGATGAAGCCCGAAGGCATTGCCTCTCTGCAGCTGCATATCAGGAAAATCTCCGAGATGATGGGCAATCGGGTTAAGATGTTGAAGAGAGATTAGCATGAAAGATATCGTTAATTTTTTGTTTGAAGCAGGCATGTTAAAAAAAACGCCGCGATCCGGGTTTCAATTTTTAGGTTCCGGGGGTGAATCCGTAGCAGAGCATATTCTCAGAACGCTTTTTGTGGCCTTCACCCTTTGTAAAATGTTACCGGAAGCGGATGAAAATAAAGTCCTGAAGTTGTGTCTATTTCACGACCTTCCCGAGGCGAGAACCGGTGACATGAACTATGTGAACAAAAAATATGTGGATGTCAACGAGGAAAAGGCGGTACGGGAACTGACAGAGACCCTCTTTTTCGGAGAAGAAATCAAGGCCGCCGTTGATGAGTTTAATGCGAATGAGACGCCTGAAGCGATCATCGCCCGTGATGCGGACCAATTGGCATTGATTCTTCAACTGAAAGAATATGACGACCTGGGGAATAAATATTGCCCGGAGTGGATCGCTTATGCATCCAAGCGGCTGAGTTCCGAAAACGCAAGAATGATGGCGGCGTGCATCATGCAGACGGATTCTTCAGAATGGTGGTTTAAGGACAAGGGCGATTGGTGGATCAATGGCAATCATCAGAAATAGGGGCAAGCGCGGACAATTTATGAAGGCATTGCTGGCCATCCTGCTGGCCTCTTTTATGCTCACAGCTTGCTTAAAAACACCCTGGGATTATGAACAGGCCGGTATCCACATGAATCTTGGGATGGCCTATATCGAGTCAAATCAATATAATCCGGCCTTGAAAGAACTTCTGGAAGCCGAAAAATATACCCCTGAGGACGCGCGCATCCATTTTTATCTCGGAATGGCCTACCATGCGAAGGGTTTGAGTAACAAGGCCATTGCCGAGTTTAACAGAGCCATTGACTTAAAGCCGGACTATTCAGAGGCCCACAATTTTCTGGGTATTCTCTATACCAATGCAGGTCAATGGGATATGGCCATCGCTGCTTATAATAAGGCCCTCACCAATATTGTGTATGATACCCCTGCTGCTGCACTGTATAATATGGGCTGGGCTTATTATCAGAAGGGCGACTACTCCATGGCGATGAGTAAGTATTATGAGGCGCTGAGCAGGGAACCCAATACGGTGTTGATGCCCATTATCGAAAAGAATATGGGCCTGGCAAGCTTGAGACTGGATCAGGTGGATGAAGCGATACAGCACTTCAAAAAAGCCGCTGCCGTCGTGCCGAATTATATCGAAGCCCAATATTGGCTCGCAGAATGCTATGCAAAAAAGAAGAACTGGGAAGAGGCAATAACACAATTTCAAACCTTGGCTAAAGCAGCGCCTGAATCGGAATACGGCATCAAGGCGCAGAAGAGACTGAATGATCTGAAACAGGTGAAATAGGAAACGGGAGTTTACAATGGGATCAAAGAAACAGGCACGAACGGTCGATATCAAAAACAAAAAGAAGAAAAAAGGCGCCAAGATCCTTATTTTATCCCTGATCGTGACCTGTGTGCTGGGTTTTCTCGTTTTTTTCTTTTTGACCCTTTTTGACTCTGTCTATCCGCCCGTTGCCGGCAAGGGGGGCAAGGAAAAAAGCAGGGAAAAGCAGCAGGTAACCCTCTATTTTTCGGATACGAACGAGCGTTTCCTTTTTCCTGAAAAACGATATATTCCCAAAGAAAAAAATCTGGAAGGGCAGGCGAAAGAAATCATTAAGGCCCTGGTGGAAGGGTCCAAGACCGGCCTGGTAAGCACCTTTCCCGTGAAAACGGATGTCATCAGCGTTAAAATCGAATCCAATCAGATGGTTCAGGTCAGCTTCGGTCAAAATCTTGCCGCAAATCATCCCGGCGGCAGCGCCAGCGAAATGGCGACTATTTATTCCCTGACCAATACACTCATTGCGAATATCCCGGAGATCAAGAAAGTAAAAATATTGATTGAGGGGAAGGAACAAGAATCCCTTAAAGGTCACATTGATATCCGCAATCCTTTTTCTTTCAACAAGGAACTCATTGCACCAGCCCCCGCAGAGGGATGAGTGAAAACAGGGTAGAGAATGGCTTCAAAATCTAAACTTTCAAGGACAAGGAATATCGGGATCATTGCCCATATTGATGCCGGCAAAACCACGGTGAGCGAGCGGATTCTTTTTTATACGGGCCGGTCCTACAAAATGGGCGAAGTTCATGACGGCGAGGCCGTGATGGACTGGATGCCGCAGGAACAAGAGCGCGGCATTACCATTACTTCGGCTGTGACAACCTGTACCTGGCAGAATCATGAGATTCACATCATTGATACTCCGGGGCACGTCGATTTCACCATTGAGGTCGAACGGTCTCTCCGGGTTCTGGATGGCGCCGTGGTCGTCTTCTGTGCGGTGGGCGGTGTCGAACCGCAGTCGGAAACCGTCTGGCACCAGGCGGACAGATATGGGGTGCCCAAAGTCGCTTTTATCAACAAAATGGATAGAGTCGGCGCCGATTATTTTACAGTTGTCAACATGATGGAGAGGCGCTTTAACTCCATGCCCCTTCCAATCCAGATTCCCTGGGGCCAGGCAGAAGCCTTCAAAGGCGTCGTCGATCTGATCCGTCGGCAGTTGGTAACCTGGGATAATGCCACGCTCGGCTCATCATTCGGTTATACCGATATTCCTGCCGATATTCTTCCCCAGGTCGAGCAATGCCGCGAGCAGATGATCGAGTCCCTGGCAGAGATCGATGATGAATTTGCCGACCAATATCTCGAGGGGAAAGACATTTCTGTCGACGAAATCATGAAAGTTATCCGGAAAGCGACACTGTCCCTGAAAGTGGTTCCCGTTATGTGCGGTTCAGCCTTGAGAAACAAGGGTATCCAGCCGATTATGGACGCCGTTGTCGCCTATCTCCCCTCTCCGGAGGACGTCCCTCCGATCAGGGGAATTAATCCCGTCAAACATACGGAAGAAACACGTCTGAGCAATCATAAGGAACCCCTGACAGCGCTGGCTTTCAAAATCATGCAGGACGAAGGGCGCAAACTTACCTATTTGCGAATATATGCCGGTGAAATCCAGTCAGGTCAGGAGATATATAACGCAAGTAAGCAGAAGAAGGAAAAGGTTGCCCGGCTTCTGAAGATGCACGCCAACAAGCGGGAGCGGATCGAAAAGGCCGTCGCCGGTGAGATCGTTGCGGTGATGGGGCTCAAGGATACCACGACCGGCGATACAATTTGTGACGAAGGTCATCCCATTCTTCTGGAGCCGATTGATATTTATGAGCCGGTTATCAGCCAGGCCATTGAAGCCAAGACCCCGGTGGATCAGGAAAAGATGTCCCTTGCCCTGTCCAAGTTCATGGAGGAGGATCCGACCCTCCGCGTCAAATATGATGATGAGACGGCCCAGACTGTGATATCGGGGATGGGTGAACTCCATCTGGAGATCATCATTGACCGGTTGATACGCGAATTTAATACGCGGGTTAATATCGGCCAACCCCGCGTGGTCTATCGTGAGACCATTCAGAAAAAAGCCGAAATTGAAGGACGTTTTGAAAAGGAATTGGGAGATAAAAAACATTTCGGTCATGTGTGTTTGGTGATTGAGCCTTTGAGCAGGGGCAGTGGTCTGGAATTTATCCGTCAGATCAACGAGGCGGTAATTCCTGAAGAGTATTTCAGTGCCATTGAGGAGGGGGTTCGCGAAGCAACTTTGAGTGGTTGCCTTGCGGGTCACCCCGTGGTCGATATCCGTGTCCGTCTTGTGGGTGGTTCTTTCCGGGATGGGGAGGCTTCAGCTCTGGGCTATAAGGTTGCCGCCAGTACCGCCTTTAAAGACGGCTGTGTCCAGGCTCAACCGATGTTGCTGGAGCCGATTATGAATGTGGACATCATGACCCCCAGCGAATTCATGGGCGATGTCATCGGTGATATCAATGCCCGACGGGGAGAAATTCAAGCGGTCAGCCCCAAAGGAAACATCAGTGAAATCAAAGCCAGGGTTCCACTGAAGGCATTATTTGGATATTCCACCGATCTCCGCTCGGCAACCCAGGGTAGGGCTGTTTTTTCCATGCAATTTTTCCGCTTTGATAAAGTTTGAACCCATGGCTATCATGCGTGTCATAAAAAGAATGAGCGGGATTTACCGACAGCGTTCCGTTCAATTGGCCGTGATCACCCTGGTGTTAATTTTTTTCAGTTCGGCCAGTGTTTATTACTTCGAAGACAATGTGCCTGATTCGAATATCCGGTCTCTCTGGGACGGCGTCTGGTGGTCGGTGGTAACGATGGGAACGGTGGGCTACGGCGACAAATATCCAGTCTCGCCGGGCGGGCGAATAGTTGGTCTGATGCTCATTTTTTCCGGTATCGGCTTAATGTCGCTGTTTACGGCGACCATCGCATCGATGTTTGTGGAACAACGGATCAAGGAGGGCAGGGGATTGGAGACAATCAAGGAAAAAGATCATGTGGTGATTTGCGGCTGGAACCACTACACCGAGAATGTCCTGCTGGGATTAACCCAATACGGTTCCCTGGAGGATGCACCGATTGTTTTTATAAATGAGCTGTCCGTGGATGAGATTGACGCCCTCAAACTCAAATATCAAAAATACAAT
>JAPLJM010000139.1 GCA_026388595.1 Deltaproteobacteria bacterium | reverse complement strand
TTCTGCCGACCCCCTGCCGCTGAACCTGCCGGCTGACGGTGATTTTGTGAAGCTGCACCTCATCCGCCACCATCCAGAAAATTATAAAACCGGCGATCTGGCCGCCCCTGTCCGACTTGCTGCCGGCCACCAGTTTATGCGAGATTGGGATTTGCAGCTCCTGCCGGAAGAGATTCTCCGTCCATGGATCCCGATCCTCAGCACAATCAATAGCGGTCACGGCAGACACATCTTCCATGACCATCTTTCGAATCTCAATATCATGCAGCCACTCACCTGGAGAAACCATGTGTCCATTCCCAGATCATCAGCATCGCCACAAAGGCTGCGCAAAAGAAGCTTACCGCCCCCTGTCGCTTGATGGTTGTCAGGGCGACCGCAATCCCCAGCAAGGGAATAAAAAAATAGCTGAGTGTCAGCGCCTGTTTAACAAAGGGTGGCAACAAAGGAAAGACCAGGATGAGCATCCACGATCCAACCGCCACGGCAACGAATATGAAGATGACAGAGAAGATAAAAGGTTTTATCAGGGCCTGCCAGTGCTTCATTTCCACACCGCGAACATCGGCTGTTTCCGCCAGGCTGAGGGCGTTTTTCGCAAGCCGGTCATTGGAACGGATGATCCAGGCGTCCATCTGCTGCCCTGCATACCCCAGGGGCAGGAGGGCAAGCAATGCAAAAACGGTGAGTTCCCGGGAGGGCTGTCCCAAAACATTGCCGGCAATGATCGCCGCTGCCGTTACAATGACGGCGGTCATGGTGTCATTGGGGGGGACATAGGTTCCGATGGGCAGGCGGTCGATCCAAAACAGTTCAATCAGGGCGCCGCAGACAAGGCCTGTATAGGGATCATTGAGAATCCATCCCACCAGCGGCCCGGCAACAACGGGCCTTGATACCATGATCAGCAGAAAGACCCGGTCCAGGCAGAGGAACCCTCCGATCAGGGAGGCAATCGTTACTTTCCATACCATCGTTACCCCATAACGATTCGTAACAACATTGAAAGATGGGTTTCGAGGGATCAGCGCCGTCAGGCGCCGATCATCGTGATCAATTTGAGGATATCGATCGGTTTTTCCCTCGGTACGCGCCGGACATCGATATTGACGCCGGCATCCAGAAAGATCCTGATTGTTTCGATATCTTCTCCATCAAGCATCACGGAGGGCGAACACTGTTTTAAACATTCCTCACTGTAGACATTGCCGATGTTCAGAGTATCAAAGATAAAACCGCCTTGGAAAGCCCTCAAGGCGTCAGCAATGACAGAAAAAAGGACAATGGCTTTTCTCCCTTGCCCTCTACCGTATTTATAATTATCTGCGAAATCTTCAACATTGCTGACAATCACTTCGATATCGCGTGGCACTGCCATTTTAATAACAGTTTCTCTGAAGAAGTCGTTTGCAACTTGATCATCGACAACGATAATAGCGGATGATTTTGTGAAGGGAACCCATGCCTCCAGGATTTGACCGTGAACCAAACGATTATCAACACGTACAAGCGCAATATCCATCCATGCCCATCCAATGTATGATATGATTCACTGCTTACCGGGTTGTTGACTGTATGCCCCATTCACTCGGTTTCGCCCGGCAGGTAAGAGCTTGACGGACAAGCTCTTAATCGACTACTTTTTTGTTTAAAATTTCGCTGGCCAGATAGATATTCTTTCTTCCGTAATCCTTGACATGGTTGGCAAAATCCTGGAGATTCATCTTTTCTCTGATATCGGTCAGCTTGAGCAACATGGGCAGATTGATGCCGGTTACCACTTCCACCTTGCCTTCCTTGAGAAGAGACAGGGACAGATTGGAGGGCGTTCCGCCGAACAAGTCCGTCAGAATCAAAACCCCCTGACCCTGATCCAATTTCTTGATTGCCGCCATCATGTCTTTTTTTAGTTCTTCCACCCCTTTTGTCTGATCTACGGAGATGCATACAACGCTCTTCAGCGTCCCTTTGATCATCTCCGCTACTTTCAAGAATTCATTTCCCAGATTGCCGTGAGTGGTGATTAGAACGCCGATCATGGATTGCTCCTGTCTGTCCATTTTGAAGCGTACGCTAATTGATTGGTCTAAAATTGTCAAGATTTAACTACGGTTTTGCCATAGGGCATCCCGCAAGCCGGAAGTCCGTCGAATACAGCGGGAAGTTGCTGATATAAATACTTTTTCATCGCTCCATACGTGGACCTGCTTCCGCGCTCGGGTCATCCCCGTATAAATGAGTTCGCGCGTCAGGAGAGGTGCATCGGTGTCGGAAAGAAGGAGCAGGACACGATCAAACTCCGATCCCTGGCTTTTGTGGACCGTCATGGCATAAGCCGTTTCATGGTCGGGCAGTCGCTGGGGAAACAACCGCCGATACCGGCCGACGCCGTCGGGGGAAAAAAACGAGAGTGCACCATCTTTATCAGGATCGGCAAGGATGAGACCGATATCTCCATTATAGAGCCTGAGTTGCGTGTTATTGCGGGTAATCATCACCGGCTGACCGCAATAAAAAGGCCTGCTCCTGCTGATGAGGCCCTTCGCTTCAAGAATACTTTCAATCCGCTGATTGATGGCCACGACGCCGAAAGGACCTTGCCGCAGGGCGCATAAAACCCGGAAGCGCTCAAAGGCTGCAAAAACATCATCCCATGCGCCAGCTGTATGAATCAGATCCAAATATTCTCTGAAACCATTCAGGATGATGCGCTCCAGGCGACCTTCCAGTTCATCGAGTTTCGGTAGGGCCGACCAGTCAACACCCCCGCAGGAATGTGCCGACAGAGACTCCAGCAGTTGCGCTCCTTCCCCCCGGTTAACGACTGCGCTGGCCTTGCCGATATCGCTCAGACCTGCGAACCGGTAGTTCTTCCGGAGTTGAATAATACAATCATGGAGTCCCGGCGTCTCCGCTGCTGTCACATGCTGAAGGAATTGATCATCGGCATAGGGCCTGATTTCTTCAATCATTTCAGAAGAGAAAAGATTCCCCGGAAAATCCCCGCAAATATCACCGAGGACTGCACCGGCTTCTACGGAAGCCAACTGATTCTTGTCTCCGACCAGAATCAGTCTGGTTTTTTCATGCATGGCCTGAACCAGCTTTGACAGCAGGGGCATGTCCATCATCGATGCTTCGTCAACCACAATAATATCAACCGGGAGAGGATTCTTTTGATGATGGCGGAAGGAGGATGTCCCCGGGAGGCTTCCCAAGAGCCGGTGAACCGTTGAAGCTTTTTCAGGAATACAGGCCTTGATGGAAGCTTCACAGGCGAGCGTCTCTTTGGCCGACAGGATCGCCTCCTGAAGTCTGGCGGCTGCTTTGCCGGTCGGCGCCGTCAGGGCAATTCTAAGTTTTGTCGTTGGCGCATGTTCCAGCAGGAGGGCGAGGATTCCGGCAACGGTGGTTGTTTTGCCCGTTCCGGGGCTGCCGGAAATCACTAAAAACGGTTTAAGGCAGGCAATCAGCGCTGCCATCTTCTGCCAATCGGGTTCAATGCCCGATGTTGCGGGAAAGAGCCTGTCGAGGCAATGTTTATCGGGGCGCCGGATCATAGAACCGGAGGGTTGAAACACAAGCTGTCTGATTCTATCGGCCAGAAGCGATTCGTACTCCCAATAGCGGTAAAGATAAAGGCGGCACCGATCATCCAGAATGAGCGGTTTGAAATCGCCCGGCTTGCCTACCACAGGACAGTTTGTCAGTGTCGTTCGCCAGTCTGTCAGTTTTGGCGCTGTATAGATATCTTTGCGTCCGTCAATGGTCGTGATTTGCCGACGTTCCCAAATCCTTAAATCGAGACAGACATGTCCTTCCGCGACATGATGGCTGAGCAATGCGGCAGCGTAATACAGTTCGGGCGTCTCCCGGCCGGAAAGGGATGTCAGGAAACGGGCAAAATGCCGATCCAACGCGGAAAAAGCCAGTATTTGTTCCAAAAGTCACCTCATGAAAAATAAACCTGTCCGTACCGCTTTTCTTAGCACAATAACGCAAGATTTCAACCTGTGATTAAATCCAACCCATCCTTTATCATTGACAGAAGAGAACGCTTGGATTAGTTTGACCAACAAGAATAAATGAAAGAGTGATCACAATGGTTGACCAGCACGAACTGTATCTCATCCAGACAGAAAACCGGCATTTAAAAGATACCATTATCGCCCTCCGGGAAGAGCTGGAGCGAGTAAGCATCCAGCATGATGATAATATTCAGAAAGCCATTGCTGTAGCCAACGATGGGATCAATCAACTGCAGGCAACCGTTGTGGCGATGCGGGATGAACTGGAGCGCAATAAGATTGCCTCGGAAGAGGAATTCCAGAAGATCCGGCGCACCGCGTGCGCAGAAATAGAACAACTCCAGCACGCCATTTTTGTGTTGCGGGATAAACTGGAGGCCTATGAAAAAAAATAGTCTGGCGAAGACATTGAAAATGGAAAAGCATTCCCACGCAGATGGACATTTGAAGCTGCCATTGGTCGAGCTCCTGCTCAATATTTCCAAGACCCTGCCCGCCTTTGAAACACTGGATGAAATGCTGGCGGCATTGGTGGATATTACCACCCGGGAGATCAACGCCGACCGTGGGACCATTTTTCTCAACGACCCGGAAACCCATGAGCTCTATTCCCGCGTGGCGCAGGGGAATTTCCAGCGTGAAATCAGAATCATGAATAACAGCGGGGTGGCCGGCCACGTCTACACAACGGGTAAGAGCATGATTGTTCACGATGCCTATAAGAACGGTTATTTCAACCGGTCCGTTGATGAAAATACCGGCTATATCACTAAAAGTATCCTCTGCGTTCCTGTCAAGACCGTCAGAGGGGAACTGATCGGCGTCGCTCAGATGCTGAACAAGAAAAAGGGCCGTTTTACAAAGAAGGATCTGGCCCTGCTTGAAGCGATGACCATGCAGGCGGCCATGACGCTGCAGAGCACCCAGTTTGTGGAAAAGATGCAGAAGTTCCGCGTTCAGGAACAGAAGTTTTTGGATGTCGTCTCGGATGTTACCTGTGAAATAGACCTGGGCGTCCTGTTACAGAAGGTCATGACGGAAGCAACCCGAATGCTCAACGCCGAACGCTCAACCCTTTTTCTGAATGATGAGAAGCGGAAAGAACTTTTTTCCAAGATCGGCGAGGGATTAGGCGCCATCGAGATCCGCCTCCCCAATCATCTGGGTATCGCCGGCGCGGTTTTTATTTCCGGAGAAACGATCAATATTCCCCATGCCTATGCAGATCTTCGTTTCAATCCCGCTTTTGATAAGAAAACCGGGTTTTTCACCCGGTCTATCTTGTGCGTCCCGGTGGTCAACAAGGACGGTAAAACTATCGGTGTCACGCAGGTGTTGAACAAGCAGGGTGGACCCTTCACGATTGAGGATGAGGCGCGCCTGAAGGCCTTCACGGCGCAGGCCTCCATCGCGCTGGAAAACGCCAAGCTCTTCGATGATGTGCAGAACATGAAAAACTACAGCGAAAGCATGCTAGAGAGCATGTCCAACGGCGTGATCACCTTGAACGAGGACGGCAAGATTGTAACCTGCAATGCGGCCGGGTTCCGAATCATGAAGGTCTCATCGGAGGTCATCATCGATCATGATGCCCGGGATTTTTTTACCGGGAACAATACCTGGGTCCTGGAGAAATTAGTAAGGGTGGAAGAAACGCAGACCTCTGACGTCACTGTCGATGCGGAACTGGAATTCGACGGAGAAAGAATCTCCGTTAATTTGACGATCCTGCCCCTGCAGAGTTTTGTCAAGAAGAAGTTGGGAACCATGATTATGGTTGAAGATATCAGTAATGAAAAACGTATGAAATCAACCATGTCACGTTATATGGACCCGGGGCTTGCCGACCAGTTGCTGGCCGGCGGGGAAGAATTTCTTGGCGGGAAGAGCACAACGGCAACCATCCTTTTTTCCGATATACGGGACTTCACCACATTGACGGAGGAACTAGGCCCCCAGGGAACTGTCTCTTTGCTCAATGAATATTTTACCATCATGGTGGATTGTATCCGCCGGGAAGGCGGAATGCTCGATAAATTCATCGGAGATGCCATCATGGCGGCTTTCGGGATTCCAATGCCTCATGAAGACGATGAGGATCGCGCCCTAAGGGCAGCCATTGCCATGATTAGCGCCTTGAATACCTGGAATGTCAAAAGAACAGCGGATGGCAAGAAACCGGTGATGATGGGCATCGGTCTGAATACCGATACGATCGTCTCCGGCAATATCGGTTCGCCCAAGAGGATGGATTACACCCTGATCGGCGACGGCGTCAACCTGGCGTCACGTCTGGAAAGCGCCAGCAAACAGTATCATGCCCGCATTCTCATCAGTGAAAACACGTATCACAAACTACGGGGCACCTACCGGATCCGAGAAATCGACCGGGTAATCGTCAAGGGAAAAACCGAAACGGTTGCCGTCTATGAGGTTCTTGATTTTCATACGGAGGAAACATTCCCCAATCTGATGGAAGTGGTCAATCACTTCAAGGATGGCCTCAGACACTACCGCAAGATGAATTGGGATAAGGCCGTCAACGCCTTCCGGGACGCCCTGCGGTTGAATCAGCACGATCGGCTGTCTCAGGTGTACATCGAGCGCTGTGAACTCCTCAGAAAGGATTCACCGGGGCCAGACTGGGATGGCGTCTGGGTGATGCGGTCAAAGTAAAGTTGACTCTTGCATAGTCGATATACACCATCACCCTTCTTTTAATCACCACCCTTTTCACCCCCCTCAA
>JAPLJM010000109.1 GCA_026388595.1 Deltaproteobacteria bacterium | reverse complement strand
TAATACTGAGGAGGTATGCAATGGAGAAGATATTCAATTTGAAAGTGGAAGACGGCGGCATCGGGGTCGCCACGTTTGATGTCGTGGGCGATGCCATGAATACGTGGACGGACAAAGCCTTCCTGAGTTTCGATGAGCTGATGGGTGAACTGGAAAAAACGCCGGGGATCAAGGGCCTTGTCTTTATTTCCGGTAAACCGGACAATTTCTTTGCCGGCGCCAATCTGAAAATGATCGCAGACATTGAGAAAGCGGATGACGTCCGTAAGATGTTGGATCTGTTCCATGGCTCCTTCGCCAGACTCAACGCCTTCAAATATCCGACCATCGCGGCCATCCACGGCCACTGCCTGGGTGGCGGCCTGGAGTTTGCTCTGGCTTGTACAGCCCGGATCGCCAAAGAAGGCAAAAGCACCCTGATCGGCCTGCCGGAATGTAACGTGGGGCTGTTCCCCGGCGGCGGCGGTACGCAGCGCCTGCCCCGGCTGATCGGTTACCCTGCCCTGGAGATGATTCTGAAAGGGACGATGATGCCTGCCGCCAAGGCTTATGAAGCCGGCATCGTGGACCGCCTGGTCCCCACCGACGGCGACCTCCTGGCCGAGGCAAAAAAGCTGGTCCTGGAAATCAACGCCGGCACGGCCAACCTGAAACGGCCGACCCATGATTTCTCGCAGATCGACGCCATTGCGGAAATGGCCGGCCAGGGCATCCTCAAGGCGACCAAGGGCCGCTACATCCCCGGTCCCACGCTGGCGCTGAAATCCATCCACGAAGGCCTCAAGGTCTCACTGGAGGCAGGCCTGGCGCTGGAAAAGGCCAATTTTGTGGAAGTCGTACTGACAAATCAGGCCAAAGGAAGCATCAACACCTTCTTTATCAAGGGCATGACCGATAAGCCCAAAGCCATGATGACCAAGGGATTCCAGCCAAAGCCTCTGAACATGGCGGCCGTTCTCGGTTTTGGCACCATGGGCCGCGGCATTGCCATTGATATCCTGAGAAACACGCAGATTCCCGTCCTGGTCAAGGATGTCCCTGAAGCATTGGAACCGGGCAAGGCCTTTGTCAGGAAGATCCTGGACGGCATGGCCGAAAAGAAACGCCTCAAGGAACCCGTGGACAGCATCATGGGCCGCCTCACGGCCGTCTCCGAATACACCGACGCTTTCAAGGAAGTTGACATTGTCATTGAGGCCGTTTTTGAAGACATCCATGTCAAAGAGCAGGTCTATGAAGAACTCTGCAAAGCGGTCAAAGACGATTGCATCATCGCCAGCAACACCTCCTCGATTCCCATTACCGCCATGGCAAAGTACGTAACGCATCCGGAACGTTTCGGCGGCGTCCACTTCTTTTCTCCCGTCTGGTTGATGCAGCTTGTGGAGGTGATCAAAGGCGAGCAGACCGGCCAGGATACAATCGACAATCTGCTGAATTTTTCGGCGGACATCCGGAAACGTCCGATCGTCTGCCGCGACAATGCAGGCTTCGTCGTCAACGCCCTGCTCTTCCCCATGCTGATCGAAACCTTCCGCTACCTCGAAGAGGGCAATGCCATCGAAAAGATCGACAAAGCCATGCTGGCCTTTGGGATGCCCGTCGGACCCATCCGTCTTACCGATGAGGTGGGCATTGACATTCCCTATAAAATTTTCAAGGGTATGGGAATCCGCCAGGAAACGCTGGCCAACGTCGTCGAAGCCGGCCGCCTGGGCCTGAAAAAATCCGGAAAGGGCTTTTTCCTGAAAGACGGCACCGTCGATCCGGAGGTCCTGCCCCTCATCGGAAAACGGACAACCCGCGATCTGACACCGGAACAGATACAGGAAGGGCTGATTCAGGCGATGGTCAAGACGGGGAATGACCTGCTGGACCGGAAAGTGGTGGACGACGTGCGGATGATCGATGTGGGCATGATCTGGGGCGTCGGCTTCCCGGCGGACAAGGGCGGCCCCATGAAATGGGCGGACCTGACGGGCCTGAGCAAACAGCTCTTCGGAAAGAATTTCTATAAATGAGAGGTTTGCATAACCAGTGAAGAAT
>JAPLJM010000173.1 GCA_026388595.1 Deltaproteobacteria bacterium | reverse complement strand
GAGAAGAGCCACTTTTCAACACTGTTCACATAGTCCCTGCGGTTGGATAAAGAAGGATTGTAGATATCGACATAACCCTGGCCGCCCAGGATATTGACGTTGCCGTCGCCAAAATGAAGATCAAAATCAAGAACGAAGGCTGTTTTGATCTTGTTGTCCCGTTTCAGTTTTTCCAGGGCAATGGCCATATTATTGAAATAGCAGAAGCCCCAGGAACTGCCCGCAGAGGCGTGATGTCCCGGCGGCCGGATCAGGGCGAAGCAGGGCTCCTTTAAGCCGATTTCGGCGGCCTGGATGGCGCCTCCCGCCGCCAGCGCGGCAATGTTATAGACCCCGTCTCTTCTCACCATATCCATATGTGAGCGGGTGTGGACCGCGGCAATATCCTTTCCAGCGGCAGGAACAGCCTCGATAAAGGTCACCTGATCCTGAATTTCCCTAACCACAACATCGATCCGGCCATTTGCCGCCGCCGGGTCCATCGTGTAACTCTGCAAGAAATCCTTATGATAGATCACTTTCACGGCAATACCTCCTGAAAAGGAATTAAGCTGACCTCCCTCCCCTTCCACTCCTTCCGCCAGGGGATTGGAGAAGGCGGACGAGGGCGTCAGCGTTCGTTTTTTATGAAACCGAGCGCCTGCAAAAGCTTTAACGTATTTTTCGCGACAGGCAGACGATCGAGGTCCGCCGGTGTCAGCCAGCGGGCGTCGAGGGCATCATCGGCCCCCTTAACGTCCCCGCTGATGTAATCGGCTGCGACATCGACGATCACGAAATGGAACCGGATGCGTCCGCTCTCCACCCGTTCGAAAAAATCAAAGGTATAGATCGGCTCCCGCGCCCGGATGGTCACACCCGTCTCTTCCAGAATCTCACGTTCCGCCCCCTGCTGGAGGGTCTCGCCCAATTCCAGAGCGCCGCCGGGAATCGCCCACAATCCTTTACTCGGGGCAACGCCCCGTTTGACCAGCAGAATTTTCTCATCCCGGATGACCACCGCACCGACACCGACGACGGGACGGTCAGGGTATTCACGTCTCGACATAGCGTGCATCCCCGCCGATTTTGAACTGATATTTCACCGTCATCCAGTGATCTGACCCGCCATTGAAGGTGCGTTCCACAAACGTGACACGCCGATGCCGGTCAACGAGCAACAGGCTGGAAGAACGGGTCCCGTAGATGGGGCTGGCAATGAACATGGTCGCAAGAATCCGTTCCCAGTCCAGGCCGATGCCCGTATCGGGCAAGTGTTGATCATCAGGCCTGGCCTGATCTTTCAGGATTGAGAATAAATCTTCAGGGAGGGGCTCATCCCTTTGTGACAGGAGCGCGGCAAGAGCCCGCTTCCCCCTTTCCACCTTGGGCCAGGGTGTATTGAGCAGGTGGTTGCTCAGGCCGTACAGACCCGGTGACAATGCCATCCTCCCGGATCGGTTGGAAAAATAATGCAGGTGGAAGGGATCCCCCAAAATCACACTGAAGCCATTGTAACGGTCAGCCTGCTTTTCAAGTTGTTTCAAATAGACATCGGTGTCTTCCTCGCCGGAGAGATAATCCTTGA
>JAPLJM010000268.1 GCA_026388595.1 Deltaproteobacteria bacterium | reverse complement strand
TTGGCGTATACCGTTCACTGTAAGGGATTGGAAGCGCCGATGCACGACCCGCGCGGAGGCGGGCACGGGATGGCCCTGACCTATGCAATGAGCCCCCGGGGGGCCTGCCATGTGGCGGATCCCATGCTTTTCGTCGAGATGGGGGCGCGCTACTATCCGGAGATCGGTTTCGACTATATCACGGGAATGGATCCCCGGAGTGACGAGAACAAACGAAAACAGCGCCTGCTGGTGCGCCTTTGCCGACGCCCTGACCATTCCGGACTGGCTGAACCTGTTCAACGCAGTGGCGGGCTATGGCTGGAATATCGAAGACATGATGATGGCCGGGCGGCGGGTTTTCTATCTAAAGCGCCTCGTCAATCACCGCTTCGGCCTCACGGCGGAAGACGACAATCTGACGCCACGGATGCTGGAACCGGCCAACGATGGCGAGCCGGAAGGCATCCAGATGAACTTTGAGGGCATGAAGGCGCGGTTCTACACTTTGATGGGCATCGATCCGGTGAAGGGCATTCCGACGAAACAGATACTCGAAGAACACGGCATGGCCAATGAGGCAGGCAAGGTATGGTGACGCCTATGACCAGGTCCCGCTGATTTCCAGATTGCATGAGGGACACCGGCCGTTTTTCAGATTCATTTTTTCTGTCCCCATATATCTTCTCTCAACCAGTAATTCATGGCAACGATGACAGTAAGTATTCGATCCTTCGGGGACATTTCCGAGATAGATGAAGTGTAAACCTTTTTCCAGGCCGATCTCTTTTGCCCTTCTCAATGTTTCTAACGGCGTGGCCGCATGGTGAAGGAATTGATAGTCAGGGTGAAACCGACTGATGTGCCAGGGGATATCCCGATCGATCAGGGCCAGAAATTCGGCAATTTTGCCCAATTCTTCATCGGAATCATTTTCACCGGGAACGACCAGGGTGGTCACCTCCAGCCGGATGTCCATCTCCTTCATGGCGGCAATGGTATCCAGGACCGGCTGCAGCCGTGCCTTGCAATTCTTTTTATACGAGGCGTCGCTGAAGCTTTTCAAATCAACATTGGCTGCATCCAGGCAAGGTTTAATCATATCCAGGGCCTGCTTCGTCATATAGCCGTTTGTTACAAAAACATTGTAGAGGCCTGATTCCTTGGCCAGCATGGCTGTGTCGTAGGCATATTCAAAAAATATGGTTGGTTCCGTATAAGTATAGGAAATACTCAAACAGTTTTTTTCCTTTGCCTCCTGCACGATTCGCTCCGGCAACAGCGTACGCATTGCATGCGCATCAGCCTTTTCCATCGATGCCTGCGAAATCTGCCAGTTCTGACAAAAGCCGCATTTAAAATTACAACCTATCGTGGCCATGGAATAGGACAACGAGCCCGGCAGGAAATGATAGAGGGGCTTCTTCTCGATGGGGTCGATATTCACGGCGATCGCCTGCCCATAGACGAGTGTGTAAAGGATGCCGTTTACGTTTTGTCTGACACCGCAGATACCGAACTTCGATTCGGATATCCTGCATTCATGTGCGCACAGATGGCAATGCACCTTTTTTTGATCATGCTTTTCCCACAGGACGGCCTCTTTATTCATCAATATCAACATCCTTACCGCTTCTTTGTCTGTCAGCTCTGCTCCTTGTTGCCGAGAGCGCACGGCATACAGATCACATTAATGAGAAGGCCCCGATAGATACGGGAGCCTTCTCTCGTGGCTGATGACTACTTCTTTTTGGGTGCCTGCTTCGCTATGATCTTGTCCTTGATCTTGTCGTAGATTGCCGCAGGGATGATTTTCTTCGATTTCAGTTGGTCTTTCTTGGCATAGGGGCGCCCATCAATAAT
>JAPLJM010000164.1 GCA_026388595.1 Deltaproteobacteria bacterium | reverse complement strand
TTTCATTTATCCTAAAGTTTTGATTGTTCATTACCAAGAGAAACTTGCGAGAGCACAACCGCGGATTTTCTGAATCAAAAGGGCATCGGTGTCTTTCTGTAGTCAATAGACATGCCTTTCTCTCATGAATACAAGACTTCGAATGATAATCATTGTTGACTGAAAGAAACATTAGACACGATAATATGTTTCGTGTAGATCTCACAGTGCGATGGACTCTACAAATGGAGATACTCATAAGGGAGGTGTCCCTAATCTGCAGGACCTGCTGGACGCCGTCCCAGCCGACAGGACGGTCGCCTGCCTTCCAACCCAAGAATCCCTCATCCTATATGACGGCGAAAAAGAACTCAGCCGCATCCCCCTCGACAGCGTAGTTGATGTCTCGCTCTTCGACGATTCCTCGGTCCAAAGACGCTATCCCGTAGGCCGATCTCTGCTCCTGGGACCGCTGGTTTTACTGTTTCCAAAAAGATCCATTCGCGAGGCCTACCGTCTTTGCATTCAATGGAAAGACTCGGAGGGCGACTACCACTTCACTTACATCCGCATCGCAAGACGGATCATGGCTGACCATATGCTCAACGGCCTTAAACGTTCTCTTACTCCGGAAGTCCGCTCGGAGTTGGCTCAGAAGGTGCCCAAGACCAAGGAGCGATCCGCCGTCTCGGAAGAAGAACAATACCAACGACCCGTCGAGACCACGCCGTTTATCACCTGCAGGCACTGCACCATGGAATTCAGGAAAACAGACCTACCACCCGGTGGCAAGTGTCCGGTGTGCGGCCAAGCGCTCAATGTCGATGCAAAATAGAATCGCCACCTGCTACATCATCCGAGCGTTACTCTATCAATGCCTTCCGGAAATCCACAAACCGTCCCCAGTGAAGAAATACAGCCTTATAACCAGCAATATTGCTTTTTCCCCCTCAATAATTATGTAGGTGAACGGATGAACCAGATTGTTAAGCGGCAGGTTTCACAGCCTGCCGCTCTTCACTTCTGAATGATGCGGATCAGCGGCGGCGGCGCTGGTTGTCCGGCCGACGGTCTTGCCGCGGCCGGGGGCGTGGCTTCCTTTCTTCAAATGCCTCCTCCTGCTCAGCCGGGGCCTCCACCGGGGGCGGCTGAGGGGGAAACTGCAGGGTCCGCTGGTAATAATCGTCAAGGAGCATGGCAATCAGGGGGGATTCCTCCTCTGCCTCGGTCAGGCTCCGGCCCAGGGGGATGAATCGCTGCATCCGCTCGAGTTGCAAACTGTCTCGGGTACGGAGCTCGCCCTCCAGGGAGGCGATCACCCGCTGGGAAACGATGGTCTCAACATCTTCATCCGTGGGAAGCGTTTTTTCCTGCAGATTGATATTGAAACTGCGGGATATCTCCCTCAGCTTGTACTGCTCCATCCCGGCCACGATGGAGATGGCCGTGCCGCTTGCCCCCACCCGCCCTGTGCGTCCCGCCCGGTGGATGTAGAGTTCCGGATCCTCCGGGGGTTCATACTGAATCACGTGCGACAGGTCGGGGATGTCGATGCCCCGGGCTGCCACATCGGTCGCCACGAGGAACCGGAGAGCGCCCTTTTTCACCCGCCCCATCACCCGTTCCCGGGCCCCCTGGGCGAGATCGGAGCTCAGCTCATCGGCATCGTAACCGAAACGCTTGAGCACCACGGTTACGAAATGCACCGTCGATTTTGTGTTGCAGAAAATGATCGATGTTATGGGGTTCTCCACTTCGATGATGCGGACGAGGGATCTTTCCCGCTGCATTCCCGGCACGACATAATAGATATGATCCATTCCTGCCACATGGACATGATCCCGGCTCAGACTGAGAAACTCGGGATTGCGGAGGAAGTCCCCGGCAAGCCGCATCACATAGCCGGGAAAGGTTGCGGAAAACATGTAGCCGCTGATCGAGCGGGAAGGCAGAAACTGCTGGACCCGCTTCATATCGGGGTAGAACCCCATGGAGAGCATGCGATCGGCCTCGTCGAAAATGAGAATCTGCAGGGCGTCCAAAGAGAGGGTCTCCTTGAGCAGGTGGTCCAGAATGCGCCCCGGCGTCCCCACAACGAGCTGTGCGCCATCCCGGAAGGCATCAAGCTGGGGGCCGTATTTGACACCACCATAAACCACGGCCGTCCGCATTCCGAGATCAGCGCCGAGAAGTTCCGCTTCACGGGATACCTGAAGGGCCAGCTCTCGGGTGGGGACAAGGATTAAAGCCTGGCACGCCCGTTTCTTCATATCGATCCGTTCCAGGATCGGCAGGAGGAAAGCCCCCGTCTTGCCGCTTCCCGTCTGAGACTGGACCATCATGTTCCGTTTGGTCATGAGATAGGGAATAGCGCTGGCCTGGACCGGCAGCAGTTTCGTCCATCCCGCCCTGGCGCATGCTGCCCGGGATCGTTCGGGAAGCATCTCGATGGTCACCTCCGGCAGGGCGTTCTCCGGTTCGATGACCCGCTCATTGTCATGTTTCCCCGCATCGCTTGCCTGCTGTGCTGACGGTATGACTGTTGTCGCTGCGACGACGTTCTCGTTCTCGTTCTCTTGCATAATTACCCTCTCCTGACGGTCTGCTTCGACAGTGGCTGGTCTTCCAAGTGCATTTAAGAGATCTCCCCGAATCAAAGGGATGTGCTGTTTCTGCCCGCTGCCGTCTTAGATCGGCCTATAGCACTTGTAGAAACAAAAAGAAAGGGGTGATCACATTCACATTGACGTTGCACTTATGGAAACAGCCAGGGGCTGGAGCTGGAAATCTATCCAGGGGCAGACTTCTGACTGGCCCGTTATGTTTTTTCGACCTGACAATGATGCGCTATGGCAGCGTCGAGCAGACAGATGAAGGCAGAGAAATCAGTTTTGGCAATCTCGTAATCTTCAAGAGAACAAAGGTCCTGATTCTCGGTATAGAATTGTTCCACGAGCCGATCATATTCCATCTGCGCGTAAAGGGCTTCACCCAACAGGTGACTGGACATATTATGCTGGAGCAACAGCGCCCCTGATTTTATTTTGAACAGAGCCTCTTGCTTGTTTTTGCTATTCCTTTTCATATCGATCCTCTTTCTGATTTTTTGATGCGGCCATGGTCAGCCCATTCCGGCCGCCATCTCGACGGCATTGCAAATGATCCATCACCTGTTTGAAGAAGTGGATCAAGGGATCTGCCTCTTTTCGTTGGTTGATCTGGGCAGCGCCAACAAGGATCGGGATAGGTTTCACCTTCATGGCGCCCGATATAAAAGAATCGGGGTATTTTGTCAAATGCTGCGACAATAACAATCCCGCATCGAGGAAGGCGGGAGGATTGTCATTTATTTGGCCAGGAGGCCGCCGTCATTGACCACGATATGGCCTGTCACGTATGCCGAGGCGTCCGACGCCAGAAAAACGGCCAGACCCTTCATGTCGTCCATATCGCCAACCCGACGGAGGGGGATTGAATCGATGACCAAATCGTGGGCCGCCTTGAATTCCGGTTTCTCTATATAGGCCATCATGTCGGTTCGGAAGAAACCGGGGGCAATGGCGTTGACGCGGATCTTGTAGGGGGCGAGCTTTACCGCCAGGTTCATGGTTAATAGATTAATCGCCGCCTTCGTGGAATTGTAGGGTACGGCAGGATGGGTCATTTCTTCCGACCCCCGGAAGCCCATGACCGAAGAGATGTTGATGATATTCCCGCCGCCCTGGTTTTTCATGATGTTGGCCACCTTCTGGGTCAGAATCCAAACGCCACGGACGTTGATGTTAAAGAGCTGGTCCCATCTCTCCAGGGGAAAGTCAAGGGTGGGTGCGCCCCAGGTGGCCCCGGCATTATTGACCAGGATATCAATGCGGCCGAATTTGTCCATTGCCGCCTTCACCATGCTATCGATGTCTTCCGCTTTGGCCACATCGCAGGCAATGGGGAAAACGGTAGCGCCTGTCTCTTTGGCAATCTCCTGGGCGGCTGCCTCCAGATTCTTTATCTTTCGCGACGTAAGAATCAGGTCCGCACCTGCCTCCGCGAGCCCTGTGGCGATAAATTTCCCAATGCCCCGTCCGCCGCCCGTGACCAGGGCTACCTTGCCGTTCAACTTAAACAAATCCTGCAGTTTCATCGTAACCTCCTCTTGCTTCAGTGCTATGTGTTCTAATCTATTCATGATGACAAGCCGTCACCAAGATGAATGATAGGGATCTATTCACTGACTGAATACCGCAACCCCCAATCCGTATTTTCAGGTGAAATAATCCGAAACCCGGAAGGTGTCAAGGATATTCAATAGAATCGCAAGTAGTCCTTGACCGTTCCGTTTGTTCCATGTTAACAAAAGCACAGAAATATTCCGTGCTACCATCTCGGTGAACAGCAGGACCCTCAGGAGGAGGATGCAATGGAAATGATCGTGAGGCAAGAGGACCAGTCGGTTGTCGTCTCCGTGAACGGCCGGATGGACGCCGTCACGGCGTCACAGTTTGACAAGAGACTGGAAACCCTGATGGCGGAGGGCGCCCTACATATCATCGTCAATTTCCGGGATCTGGAATACATCAGCAGCGCCGGCCTGCAAACGATCCTGGCCACGGCAAAGAAACTGGAAAATATAAACGGCGAAATTCTGTTGGCCAACCTTTCCGGCGCCGTCAAGGAAGTTTTTGAAATTTCGGGGTTCGACACAATCTTCCGGATATTCGATACCGAAGACGCAGCCCTGGCTTCCATTTGATTTGATATTTTAAGCTTATGTTAATGATCAAACTACCAGCCCTTCTCTCCAATCTGGAGAAGTGGATCACACCCATCTCCGAGTTTCTCAAAGGCGATGGTCTCTGCAAGCAAAATGTTACGCATATTGAGCTGGCCCTTGAAGAAGCCCTGGTGAATGTCTGCCGCTATGCCTATCAACCAGGCCAAGGCGACATTGAAGTACGATACCAAGTACTGGATAATCATCGTTACCTGATTGAGATCGTTGATTCAGGGGTTCCTTTTGACGTCTGCACCCTGCCGACCCCGGAATTGAAAGCCTGCATCTCAGAGCGGAAAGTCGGAGGCCTGGGTGTACATATCATCCGGAAAATGGCAGATGAGATGACCTATCGGCGGGAAGGCGACTGCAATATCCTGCGTCTCATTTTCCAGGCAGCGCCGAAGCAAAATGACGGTGTAACCCCTTTTCAGCCCTGTGCATGAGCCCATCTATAGGTGAGCAGATGACCGACGACGCCATGAAGCCGAAAATCAGAGTGGAGAGATACCTGCGGGCCTCTGTCCTCAATGACGTGGTGGAGCTGGAAAAGCGCGTCTGGAAACGGGAAGGATACCGGGAGGTCAATGCCCCCATGCTCTACTTTGAGCTGGCTTACCTGACCAACGGCCTGATCCTGACCGCCTTCGATGACGGCCTTTTTTCGCCGGAGGAGCAGGTGGAAATGGCCAAGGAAGATTCCTGGTATGAAGGAGACCACCCCATCGCTTTTCTGGCCTGCTTTGCAGATTTTGATCATAACGGCCCCTTCTGGTATGGCGCCCGGATGGGGGTGGATCAACGCTATCAGGATAAAAACATCGGCGAAGTGCTCGTCAGTAATCTGTACGATTGCGCCAAGGAAAGAAAAATCCCGCGAATCCGTTGGACCTATGATCCCCTGCAATCCCGGAACGGTTATATCTACCTGCGCCGCATGGGCGCGCAGGTCCGGGAAATCGGGTTCAACTACTACAGTGCCGTTTTCACCAATGATCAGTTCAACCGGGGTATCTCCACGGACCGCTTTGTCGTGGAGTGGGATATCGGATCAAAGCGCGTCAAGGAACGGATGGAAGAGGGCAAAATCCCCCAGTTTGATGATTCCCTGATGACCCCGGAAAATAGCGTCAACGAGATTGAGCTCGATGAGCAGGGGCTGGAACGGCATGGACAGAAGTGGCTCTTCAAATCAATGCTGTCTCCCATATTCGTGGAAATTCCCTATGCCCAGGACCGCCTGTTGCAGACGGACCGGACAAAGGCCCAGGCCTTGCGGGATAAATGCCGGGCGCTCTTCATGCATTACCTGGCACGCGGATATGTGGTCAACGATTTTGTCCTCCGTAAAACACCTGATGGACGGAGAAGGGCCTATTACCGGCTCGATCAGGATGAGCGGTGGCAGACCTTGAACCTTTAATAAAACAGGTGAAACAATATTGGATTTAAATCAAACCTTGATGGATCAGAAAGCACGACCGCGTTTTCGGATCAGGACCAAGATCCTGCTCGTCTTCCTGGGCCTGTCCATCATCCCGCTGCTGCTGTTCGGTTACATCGCCTTCAGGGACATCCGCGAAGTCAGCAACTACGTTCTGCAGAGCAGCACCACCGTGGGAAACAGCGCCGCCAGTGACAGCACCAAGGCACTGGAAGCCCTTGGCGCCGAGATATTACGCCAGAAAGCCACCGACGTGGCCCTCCAGTGCAGGATCTTTATTGACGCCCATCCGGGCTTGTCCACACAGGACCTCCAGTCCAGTCGTGAATTTCAGAGAATTGCCGTCCAACCCGTCGGTGAAACGGGCTACACCATTGTTTATGATAAGCGAACCGGTATCATGCGGTTTCATATCAACCCCCGGCTCATCAATTTTGACATGCACAACTGGCGGGAAAAACTTCCTGATTTCTGGGCTTTATTCGAGCGCTCCCTGGATGGCACACCCGCGGGCGGCTATTATGACTGGCAGGACACCGATCGAAAAATCCGCAAAAAGTTCATGTATATGGCACCTGTCGAGGGAACACGTTTCATGGTCTCGGCCACCACGTATATCGATGAGTTCTCCCGACCCGCCAATCTGACAAAAAAGCAGATCGATGAATCGACGCGCACGATCAACGAACAGATGAACGAGAGTATCACCGGCATCCGTAACACCTTTGTGGCCCTTCTGGTCGCCATGATATTTGTCGTGGCCTGCATCTCCTATTTCCTGTCCCAGATGATTACGGACCCCATCGTCGCATTGATCCGGGGCGTCAAGGCCCTCGGACGGGGTGATATGGAATACCAGGTGGTGGTCAAGACCGGCGACGAGCTGGAATCGCTGGCCAACTCCTTCAATAAGATGATCACCGATCTGAAGCTCCACATGGAAGAGCTGCAGTGTACAACAGCTGAAAAGGAAGGCCTGCTCAAGGAACTTGAAATCGCCCGGGGTATTCAGCAGCGGCTGCTGCCCCAGATGGCGCCGAAGATCGAAGGAATGGACCTTGCCGCCCATAATGAACCGGCCCGTGAGGTCGGGGGGGACTTCTATGATTTTATTCCCGTGATGGAAGATAACCTGGGCCTGGTCATTGCCGATGTTTCCGGGAAAGGCATGCCCGCCGCCATGTTCATGGGATTGTCCCGTACGATTATCCGCGCCAGTGCTACGGGGGATCCGGCAGCCACCAATGCCATCAAGCAGGCCAATGAACTCATCTGCCGGGATTCGACATCGGGAATGTTCGTGACCCTCTTTTATGGTGTCCTGAACACCCGCTGGAGGCGGCTGCGTTACGTCAATGCAGGCCACAATCCTCCGATGGTATTCACAAAAGGCTCGGATGAGGCCATCTTCCTGCGGGCAAAAGGAATTGCCCTCGGTGTGGCCCATGAGATCGACCTGGAGGAATTAAGCATCGATCTGGCGTCGGGCGACATTCTGGTGATGTATACAGACGGCATCACGGAGGCGATCAACGAGCAGGAAGAGGCCTTTGGACTGGAGAGGCTCATCCAGGTGATTCTCACCCACCGGGATTTGTCATCGCAAGCGATCATTGATCAGGTGCAACGCGAGGTTATCTCTTTTGCCGGCAGCCAGCCGCAGTTTGACGATATAACCTTGATGATCCTGAAGCTGACTTAGTTTCCATCCGGAAACGGTTCTTTTCCGCCCTGGAAACCAACCCTGTCTCATCCGGAGCTTCCGGATGGACACTACTTAATCATACAGTTTTTTCAGTTCGGCCCCGTGGAAATAGTGTTTCAGGATGTCTTCCGCCTGATATCCCTTTGTCGCCATCACGGCGGCGCCAATCTGGCACAACCCGACGCCGTGCCCCCACCCGGCGCCGTGAAGGATGAAGCAGACAGGCAGTCCGGATGAATCCCGCTCCATGGACACACAGAAGGCGCTGCTGTAAAGATGTGACCGGGAGAGCCAGCGCCGGATTTCAAGCTCCTTGCCGACAATGACCGTTTGTTTCGACCCCTCAATCCGCAAGCGGATGATTCTTCCGGAAGGACCTCGCTCCAGGGGAACAAGGCCTTGCAGGAACCCGAAATCAATGCCTGATTTTTCTTTGAGAATCGCTTCCAGTTCTTCACGCCGGTAGATCACCTGCCACCGGAAAAAATCCGCCGTTTCCCGATCGAAGTCGGGAAGAATCTGCTGCAGGAGCAGGCTGTCGGTGGTGTTACAATAGGCATCCGGCCTGGTGAACACCCACTTTCCCGCCGCCGCTTCTGTGCCGATGGGATCATGGGGGGCCTCTGCATCGGCAATCGAGGAAAGATCAGGAACGGGAATGTCTTCCCATGTGTTTTCAAAGTTATCCGTCCGGCCGCCGCAGGCCTTATGATAGCGGGCGTCACAGATTTCATGATCATAAACGAGGAAGACGCCGCGTGTTGACTGAACCGCCTCCGCCACATGCTGAGAGATGATTTTTGTGATGCCCTGATAGCGCTGACAGTGGTCATCGGCGCAGACGTCAAAAAGGGCGTGGTCTTCCCGGCCATACCAGCGGATGATTTCACCCGCCTTTAGGGATGCCTGCCGGAGGTCCGCCCCCTTATTCTTTGTTTTTCCCTGCCGTTTCAACATAGCCAGCAACCAGCTACGCGAGATGACGGCATGGGCTTTCAGCAATTCCAGCGGCGCCGTGGCGCTCATCTCCGAAGAAATGACACTGGAGAGGTAGTCCTCCAAATGCAGCCGGTTGATGGCCGCCAGGGTCCCTCCCGGTTTTTCCAGCAGCAGCAGATCACCCTGAAAGGTCTGGGCCTGTTTCCGTTCCCAGTGAAACCGGACCCCGATGGTCACATCGGCCAGGGAAAAGGTGGCCCCCTCCATCGGCTTGAAACAGAGTTCCTTTTGCTGATCAATCCGCTTGCCCGCGGCATCGGCAAAAATCATTCTGCCTTCTGTCGTGCTCACTGAATAAGGACCCGAAAAAGTCTGGCCGTCATTTAGATGAAAGGGCCCATTAAATCGACCCGTTATCTCCCTGACCCCTTCAATGACACCGACTTTGATTTCCGGTTCCTGCATGCTTGTAGGAACTGCGTTTTTCATCATTGACCGCTCCAAAATAATCACGGGTTACCGAATTCTTCTACACAATCATCATCCATAAGTCAAAACCGGATTGGTTCCATTGACCTGATCCCGGCCATAATTGATATGCGTCCTTGACCGGATCGCCAAATTCTTATAGGAAAGCCTCCATGAGGGATAACATATGACAGGCATTATTTTATCGGGCGGAGAAAACTCCAGGATGGGTGCGAACAAGGCCTTTCTCGTCATCGACGGCGAACGGCTGATCGACCGGACCCTGAGGATCTTCAAGGACCTCTTTTCCGAGGTGATCCTGGTCACCAATTCGCCGCTCGACTATCTCGATCTGGATGTGACCCTCGTGACCGACATCTACCCGGGGAAGAAGGCCTTGGGGGGGATCTACACAGGCCTCTTCTATGCCGGCTGCATGCATGCCTTCGTCGCCTGATGGAACAGGCGGCCGCTCATGACATTGTCGTGCCGGAAGCACCGGAGGGACTGCAACCCCTGCATGCAATCTATGCGACAAGTTGCCTTCCCAACATGAAGCGCCTGATCAACCAGGACAGACTGAAAGTCACAGGTTTTTACAAAGGCATGAAATGCTTGACCATTTCAGATACTATTCAGAAGTCATTTGATCCTGGAAAACGGATGTTCATCAATGTGAACAAGCCGGAGGATCTGACGCATTTGTATCCGTCTAAATAAAGAAAGCGCCGCAGTCATGACCGGCGCTTTCTTTATTTCTCCTGCTTACTCTACTGACATTATTTCTTCGGCGTCTTCACCAGACTCGTGAGGATGGCCCCTGCAACACAGCAAACGGCAGCGATCATGAAGGGGGTGATCCAGATGGCTGGATCGGGATTTCCCTTGGCAGCGTCCTTGAAGTAGGCCGCGACCTGTGGCCCTACCACACCAGCCAGACCATAGGAAACGAAGATATAGCCGTAGTTGAGCCCCACGTTCTTGTTTCCGAAATAGTCCGCCGTGGCGGCGGGGAACAGAGCAAAATTTCCGCCGAAATTGAATCCAATGATACAGGCTCCGGCGATGAGGGTCATCTCTGAACTTCCCATCTTGTAGAAGAAGAACATAACCACGGCCTGGAGTCCACACATAATGACAATCGAGAGCTTACGGCCAATCTTGTCGGAGACGACTCCCCAGACGACGCGTCCGAGGCCGTTGAAGATGGCCAGGAAAGCCAGGGCCGTTCCCGTGATGGCCGATGCGTTGGCGGCGGTAATGCCCGCGGCTTTGAGGGCATCCAGACCAAAGAGCTTTATGTTGCCGATGACCATGAGCCCGGCAATAGCGGAACAGTGGAAGGTAAGCCAAAGCATGTAAAATTGGGGTTTCTTCAACATCTCACTGGGTGTGAAATTTGTCATGCCCATCGCCGCTTCGCCTGTCGCCGTGGGGGCCGGGGGTGTCCAGCCGGCAGGGAGCCATCCCGCGGGCGGGTCGATCATGACGAAACTGCCGAGAAAAACCAGCAGAAAGAACAAAAAACCATAGAGCATGAAGGTGCTCTGCACACCGCCGAGGCCGAAGAAGTTCAGGGTGTTGAGCAGGTTGAACCAAGTGTCGGCGGATTTGACCCAGATCATGGCCCCGAAGCCAAAACCGGCCACAGCCAGGCCCGTCACCATACCCTTCTTGTCGGGGAACCACTTAACCCCGACGGAGATCGGGACAGCGTATCCAAGGCCGATTCCGAAACCGCCGACGATCCCGATCAGGATGAGCTGAGCAAAAAAGGAGCCACCGAAAAAGCCTCCCAGAATGTAACCGGCGCCCAGGACGATGGAGCTCGCGACGGCCAGCTTCCGGGGGCCCGTCTTGCCCATGATCCTGCCGGCTAGGATAATGGTGAACGAAAAGACCAGCAGGCCGACGGAAAAGATCCAGTTGGCCTGGGTGGCCGTGAACTTGTATGCCCCTGCCGGATCGCAAAGTTTTGGTGTGAACACGGACCAGGCATAGATAGCACCGAGACACAGCTGTATCGCCACGGCGCCGATTACGACCAACCAACGATTCATTACTTTCTGCTCTGTCATAAAACCCTTCCTCCCAAAATTAAAGAAATCCCTGTCCATATATAAAACGACAAAGTGGTGTGTGTTTATAAAAAATTCAGGAGATTGTCAATTAAAAACAGTCGGGAATCGCCATAATGTAGGGTTACCAGATGTACAGGGCAGGTTAACTGGATGAGTGCGGAAAATTTTCTAAATCTTGCTATAGCTTTTACTCTCTTTCCATACA
>JAPLJM010000300.1 GCA_026388595.1 Deltaproteobacteria bacterium | reverse complement strand
GTCAAGAGATTCCGAATCACAAAATCATCAATCAGCCGTTTTTTCATGTTGCTTTTTACCTGTTGCTGACGATCTTTTGGAATCTGATCCTTCATGACCAATAAACGTTTGCTCAACTCGGCATCAAGCTGTTCCTGTGTCATCTTGTGACCATCCACATCAACCACGAGATTGACCGGCACGGCCGAACCTGGCTCTGCGGCAGGCGGCGGCTGTTGCGCGGGCGGCGGCTGCGCCATGGAGGGCTGGGCATCTGACTGCGTCGCGGCGGGCTTTTCCTCCTTGGGATTACAGGCTGCCAAAAACAGCAGCATGCAGACAATCGTTATGATCACAAAAAGCGGACTTCTATTATGTAACATGGTGTCCCCCTTGGTTATATTAAATTCTGCATGTGAGTTATATGAAAGTGCTGATTACGTCAAGGACATATTCGAATGACCGTACCGTTCCAAAACGTTCAGAAGCTGCATTTGCTCCTCAAGATTCGACCTTGTCTTTTTATTCATGGCAACGGGACAGGGAATGTTCATCATTGCAAATAAATCCTTCAGGACAACAAACATGTCCTTCTGCGGGAAGCCGTTTTCCGTCAGATAGTGCACCAATTTCATTGTTTTGAAGCTGTCGAACCAGACATGGAATTGCCTTCCCAGCGCATCGATATCACGGTGATTCTTTTGGATCCGCGGCCATACTTCTTGAAAATGATTTAATTCCAGAAAAGACCCGAACAGGGGATGAATACTTGCTGCCATGGCCAGGATGACCTTTACTTCCTGTTGTCCGTTGACTGCCATCACCGCCAGCCAGCGCCTGAGAATCCTGAAGACCTCCGGGTCGTACAAGAGATATTCGTCATGCCCCCCTGCCAGGAACCTGATCATCCGCCGGCCCGTTCCAAAGGGGACGCGACGGGAGGGTCTGGCGGAGGGATAGACGGTTGTTGTTTGGATCTGGGCGATACGGCCCAACTTGGCCAGCTTATCAAGGAAATAAAAATCTTCGGCCGCTTCGCGCCGGTTCATACCCCGCACCGCCACATAGCTTTCCGGCGTGCATACCATGGTGGAGCCGACGGCATGAAAGTCATAGGGCGATCCCGCAAACCTTAACCCCAGGACATAGTACCGAAGAAAGATGTCTTCATCCGGGCGGTGTTTATAACTGATGACGGCTGCATTGGCTTTTTCATCTTCAAAATATTGCCTTACTGCTGAGAGGTAATGGGCTTCAACCCAGGTGTCGGCATCCAGATTAAATAAAAGTTTTTTTGCCGGGCTGTTATAATCAAACAGCCGGAGGGCCATATCCAGACCAAGCTTCCTGGCCATGCCCACGCCTCCGCCTTTTTCAGGCATCTCCATGCCTGGGGAGGACGCATCAATATAGGCTAATCTGAGCCCGGACGACATCATTTCCCGGATTTGCTGTCCCATCCTATTGGCAGATGCGCTGATCGTCGGAACTTTTCCCTGGATCAACGGACGCAGGAGCATCATGGTTTGCTGATTGTCCTCAATATCTTCCAGGTCGGCAACCCCTTCCATCCGGTTGTTAATCACAGAGATGACAAGTGTTCCATTGAGGTCCGATGGCGGGTTCGCAGACAGTCTGTGGAGGGTGTCCAAAAGGGCATCTTTTTCAGCGAGAGCCGGGATAACCACCACCTGATCAATCCCGTCGCACCCTCCGGCAACAAACTCCCGTCCGCCATTCTGGACCTGCTGCATCAGGTAACGCTGT
>JAPLJM010000285.1 GCA_026388595.1 Deltaproteobacteria bacterium | reverse complement strand
TTCAACGGTGAGGGAGAGGGGGATATCCAGGACAAAATCCAGATCGAGAACCTGCCGGGGCGTATCGCCCTTCTGGACCTCCTCGAACACGGCGGGCGAGACGGCGATGGAGGGTTTGTCCGTCTTGGACTGTTCCATCTCATTCTGCACGTCGTCCCATTGCAGGTCGTCATCACTTTTTGGGAGGACCTCCAGCGCTTCCGGCTGATCTATCCCCTTTAGCATGGCATCAATTTCACTCTGTTCCATAATCCACGACCTCATCCTTTGAAATAATATGCGATACTTGTATCGCTTGATTTCCTTTATAGATCACTGGGCGCCCCCTGAATTTCATGACATTTTCCACATAGAGATCGAGGGGATCTGTAACAAACTGATCCAGCGGAATGACATCTTTGAACCGGTTGATCCAGGTTTTGTCCACTTCCAGTTGTTCGCTTTGGTAACCGGCCTGCAGGCGGTCCCGCAGCGGTTCGAGCGTCGAGTAGGGAATGCACACGGAGATCGTGCCGGACGAATATTCCACTTCGATCTCGAAAACAGAAACGATGACCACATCGGTGGGTGAAACCAGTTGCACAAATTGTGGATTGATTTCCGATCGCTGGTGAGTGATCTTCAGCTCGGCGAGAGATTGCCAGGCCCTCTCCATGTCCACCAGGGCGCTCAATATGACTTTTTTGATGATGCTGCTTTCTATCGCCGTAAATTCCCGGCCTTCGATTTTAAAGGCATTCTTTCCCGATCCGCCGAAAATGATGTCCACGAGCATAAAAATGATCTTGGATTCCACAACGATCAGCGCACTGCCGCGCAATGGTTCGAGCTTGACCAGATGCATGCTCGTCGGCACGGGGATTGACTTTAGAAACTCTCCGAATTTGAGCATGTCCGTCGATATGGCGCTCACACTGGTGACCTTGCGCAACATGGAGGACAGGGTTGCCCGGAACATGCGGGCAAACTTCTCATTGGTCATCTCCAAGGTGGGCATGCGACCCCGGATGATCCTGTCCTGGCTGGTCAGGTCATAGGTCATGACATCCGATGGACCGTGCAGGTCCATAACCTCGGTCTCTATTTCGCCGCCCGATATTCCCCTTAATAGGGCGTCGACCTCTTCCTGAGATAAGATATTGGCCACGATAAAATCCCCCGCCGTTATTGAACGACGAAATCCGTAATATAGACCTTGGTCACTTTGCCTTTGGTCAGAATATTGTTCACACGCCCGGCGATGTCTTCACGCAGCCGCTGTTTTCCGGCCAGATCCATCAATTCCTTATAGGTCTTGGGTGTCAGCAGGTCCAGGATGCTGTCTCGAAGCCGCGGTTTGAGCTGTTCCAGTTCGGGAACAACCGTTGGGTCGGAAACCTCCAGCTGGATCACGACTTTCAGATACCTTTCGCCGTTGGTGTCGGCGATGTTGATGATAAACGCCTCCATCGGCCAGATGGTCACCACGACCGGTTGCTGGGCCGATGTTGCCTTGACGTCCTTTTTTGAAAAGAAAAAATAATACCCTGCACCTGCCCCGGAGGCGATGATGATCAATGCAGCGGCCCCGATGATGATCCATTTCATCCGGGATTTCTTCTTCGGTTCCGGCTGTTGTTCCTTTTCATCCAGATCTTCTTTTTTGTCTTTTGCCATAACCCCTCACTTGAAAGATATGATCATGTTTACCCGTCTGTTCAACGATCTGCCCTCAGGGCTCTCATTGGACGCCATGGGTTTTGAATCGGCGTAACCCGCCGCTGACAGCTTTGCAGGATCGATGCCGCATTCCGCTGCCAGGAATTTCACGACATTCACGGACCTTTGGGTAGACAGCTCCCAGTTTGACGGAAAGGCGCCGCCGGCTATGGGGATGCTGTCCGTATGCCCTTCAACGCGAATCGATCCGGCCGCCGCTTTAAGTTTTTGACCGAGCTGCTTCAGCAGGTCCTGATGCAGGATGTCCGCAGAACCGGACCGGTAAACAAGGGCTTCCGGGAGAATCAGGGAGACGCCGCCCGACACCGGATAGGCATTGATCCCTCCCATGGCGCCGATGGTTCGGATCAGTCCGTTTTTTTGATCTTCGTTGACTCTGGATCCGAACGCGCCGGCAGCAGACACGGATAAATCCTGCACTTTGTTGATCTGGATGCTCGAAGCGGAAACCAGCAGAATAAAGAAGGTCAGCAGCACGGTGAGCAGATCGTTGAAGCTCATCTGCCATGTTCGGGTCGGTAGTTCTTTTTGCGGATGCCGGTTTTTCATGTTCCTGGCCTGAAAAGAATTTCAATCCGCCGATTGATTTTGCGTCCTTCCGGCGTGTCGTTGCTTGCCTCTGGCTGATGTTCGGCAAACCCGACGGCCACCAGTTTGTCCGCGGCGATACCGCCCTCTTTTTGCAGATATCTCAGGATATTGACGGCACGCATGGTTGACAGCTCCCAGTTTGATGGAAATTTTGCCGTTTCAATCGGCAGATTGTCCGTGTGTCCTTCTACCTGTACGTCCAGATGATTCTGCTTGGCAATGGTGATGATGCCGTCCAGAACCGGATAGATGGACGGGGCCAGGGAAGCATCGCCGGACGCAAACAGAACCGGGTTCGGGATCACCGCCTTGAATCCGTCTGCCGTTTTTATGACAGTGAAGCTGCCGCCCAGGGTTGAATTCGCCGTCAGCGCCTGCAGGGATTGCATGGCCCGGTTCATGTCCGGGTTTTGGAGGGTTGGAGGAGGCGCGTTTCCCGTCACATGCTTCAACTTCTGCAAACGGTTCCTGTCCAGCACAGAGTAGGCAATCAGCATCACGAAGAATACGACGAGCAGCAGCATCAGGGAGCAGTAAATGGTTTGCCACTGGGGGATCGCTTCAACTGCGGGGGGTCCGGTTCGTTTAGTCATGATAGAATTTTGACCTCCTCTCCCTGGGGGCGATATAGGAATGCAGCTTCTGTTCGAGGACCCTCGGATTATCGCCGGATTGAATGGAAAGAATCCCGTTGATGATCAGTTGTTTCAACATAAGCTCCTGTGAACTCCTGGTTTTAAGCTTTCCCGCAATGGGAAGAAAAACCAGGTTGGCCAGGATAACGCCGTAAAAAGTTGTGATCAGGGCCACCGCCATGGCAGGTCCGATGGTGCCGGGATTGTTCATCTGCTGGAGCATCTGAACCAGGCCGATCAGGGTGCCCACGAGCCCCATGGCCGGTGCAAAATTTCCCAGGGTCGTGAAAATTTCTGCACCCAACCGGTGACGCTCGCCGATGAAATCGAGTTCCGTTTCCAGAATTTCCGACACATGCGCAGGTTCCACACCGTCCACAATAAGCTTGATGCCCTTGATCAGGAAAGGATCCTTCGTCTGTTTGATCATCGTCTGAAGCGCCAGGAGGCCTTCCCGGCGGCAGATTCTTGACATTTCCACCAACTGGTTGATGACAACGTCGGCCTGCTGTTTTTTACCCTGGAACGCGTTCTTGGCCACTTTAATTACACCCAGCAAGTCCGAAAGCGGATAATTAATCAAAGCGGCGCCAAAGGTGCCGCCCAAAACGATCATGGCAGAGGGTCCGTCCAGAAACCAGGTCAGCCCGCCGCCGGAGACGACGGCAACGATGACAAGACCGAATCCGCCAAGAATGCCGATAATCGTTGCAAAATCCACAAATTCCTCAGTGATGCGATGTCATTTGCATGATGCCTGAGCATGTAACAGCAAGGAATATACCAATTGCATAGAATCGGTTCAGGAGGAGAAATCCGTGATATTCCGGTGATAACAGCGAGGGAAGGGCAGAATAAATGTCAAAGTATTGACAGGAACGTCAAATCCACAGGTCGATCAAGGTTCCTTTGCTCTGGGCAGGTCTGTTGCTGAGAATCGGATAGGGGGTTTGTCGGCTGAGCGCCGGCTGGTAGTTGCTGAACTGGATCTCAACGCAATCGATGATCTCGTCAGACACCGACAGGGAGGCTGTATAATAATCCTGCGAATATGGCACTGGCAGCTCGCGCTTCTGCATCGGAACGGCCGGTGAATTTCTGAGGGGCAAAGGCCTTATATTCATGCTCGACCCAGTATGGATACAATCATACACGAAAAAACTTTCACATTCTCAAATCATGAAGACATGGCTTTTGTCAAGATTATTCTGCCGTCGCCAATACCTTACTGGCCCGTTTTTGTCGTTCCCGAGAAGTCGGTAATCCAGTTATTCCAGGATATTATAGATTCCCGCCTACGCGGGAAACAATAGGAGCCCTGTTTTCGTAATTAAATAATGGCCACCGGTGACTAAAGTTCTTGCCGGACGATTCCGATAATAGAGCCAAAGCGAATGAAATACAGATGAACAGAAAGGAGGGAAGATTAGCGGAACCCGGCAAATGCTTTGTAAAGGCCGAATAATCGGCAAACAGACCTGGCAAGAATTGCCAGATAAAAAACCTTAGAAAAGGAGAAAAAATCATGGCTATCAATGACATATCTTTAACCTCAGGAATGAGGGCAAACCTCACCAGTCTTCAGAGCACCGTTGTACTTTTGAATAGAACCCAGCAGCGCTTGAGCTCGGGCAAGGCCGTCAATAGCGCCCTTGACAGCCCGGTCAACTTTTTTGCAGCACAGTCGCTCAATGCCAGGGCATCGGATCTGGCCGGATATAAGGACGGCATGGCCAATGCGGTCCAGACGATTCAGGCCGCGGACAAGGGTATCACCGGCATCACATCTTTACTCGGTGCAGCCAAGGCCATTGCGGCATCCGTTGAAGGTCTGGCGGCCAACTCCGCCCATACGGGTGTGAACGTTAATGTGCAAGGAATTCAGACAGGCGAAACAATCATTATCGATGGCGTAACTCTGACTGCTGGCGCAGCATATGCTAATACTAGTGCTACGGCGCAAACATTTGCAATAGGCAGCAGCGATGCAGAGACCGCAGCGAACATCGCGGCGGCGTTTAATGTCGCCACCCCCACGCACAGTTCCACCAGTGCTTCAGGAGTAAGCGGGTCCACGGTCTCTTTTACAAGTCCCGGTGCGGGTGTAACCGGTTTTGATCTTACGGCCCTGAGTGATACGGGGACGGCTGCGGACAATGGTACTGTCGCGGAGACAACAACGGCTGCCAGTAGTGAACGCGGATCGCTCATCTCGCAGTACAATGAAATTATGGACCAGATTAGTTCCATGGCTTCTGATTCCTCCTTCCAGGGTGTCAATCTGCTGAATGCCACCACGCTGACGGTCCAGTTTGGCGGCGGTAGCAACCTGACCGTTACCGGCACGGCGACTACCTTTAATGCTATTGGTTTGGCTAAGATTACCACGGAATGGAATGCTGATACGACAAATGGTAGCACGCAAATGACCGCGGTCGACAATGCGCTGACCACACTGAGAGGCAAGTCCAAAGACCTGTCGAACAACCTCGCGATTATCAATGCGCGGCAGGACTTCTCGACAAACCTCACCAACGTCCTGCAGAGCGGCGCGGATAACCTCACGCTGGCCGACACGAACCAGGAAGGCGCCAACATGCTGATGCTGCAGACCAGGCAGTCACTGGGTACGACGGCCCTCAGCCTCTCTTCACAGGCAGCGCAGTCGGTTCTGAGGCT
>JAPLJM010000039.1 GCA_026388595.1 Deltaproteobacteria bacterium | reverse complement strand
TATCTACGGTCATTTAAGAGCGTCAAGGCATCTATGGCCACCTGTTTGCAGTCGTCCTTTTGCTGGGCGGAAGCTTTAATCGTCTCCACACAAAACCTGAATTCGTCCGGATTAAATCGCCCGATATTGTCCCGAACATAGTCAAATATTTTTTTAGCGGCCGGGGCTGCGTCGTTTTCAGAAAAAATGGCTGAAAGTTCTGCTCCAATCGTTTGACATTCATCCGTCAGGGCGATCTGCTTATTAACGTCGCAAATGACCTTGTCTTTGGGAGTTTCTATCACTTTCCCGAATTTGTCGGTGCAGATAAGCAGCTTTTTTCCTGAACCGTCGTCGGCATTCTTCAGACTGAAGATAAACGAGCCGCCGTCCGTATAACTCCCACCGCGGGCATTCCAGTACTTGTCGGCGATGGGTCCAAAGCGGGGATCTTCCCTCTCCAGCGCGATCAGCGTTGCATCGATGGCCTGTTTTTCCGAGCAGATCAAACCGATCTGCACCTCCCCCTCTTGCAGAGCAAACACCTGGGGACGGAGCATGGCCGTATCGGTAATGCCGATCAGTTGAAACTGGTCATTCTTCACGTCATTCCTCGCAATAATGAAGAACCACGGTCCGTCGGGCGAAGCATTGACGTGATGGGTCTGAATGGCTTTGTAGAGCGCCTGCTTTTCGGCAGGAAGCATGTCAAAATCCATTTCCGACGTCGGCGCCATGGCTTCGATCAGGTATTCCAGGGGATATTTGTAAACCCGGCTCCACAAATCGAGCAGAAGCGCCGCTTCCTCCGTATCCGTCAGAAACAGGGGGTAATAGTTCCGCTGCTTAAGATACTCATAGACAGCCTGGTAATTTGCAAAATCGCCGTTGTGCACCAGCGCCTCATGGAGGGCGCTGAACGGGTGGCAACCGCCGGGATGCCAGACACGACCACGGGTCGGGTACCGCTGGTGGGCAAGCCAGGCATGGGCCTTGAAATCATCCAATTTATAATACCGGACAACGTTCTCTGCATAGCCGACGATTTTCAGGATCATCATGTTCCGGCCGTGAGACATCACAAAGGCCTTTTTTTCACCCAGGGATGCATAATACTGCGTGTTGATTTTAAAGCTGTTCTGATAAACAAATTCGTCCTCGGCGTCGCGCCTGTCCAGGGAGGAAAAATTGTTGTCCGCAATGTATTTATCCAGGACATCGTCCTTAACGCGGACGAAATAACGCATGATATCCGGTGGTCTGACGTCAAGGCCGATACTGCGGTAGTCGTCAATCGTTGCCAGTTTCTCGAATTTATCAATTTTAAAGTAAGGTTTGATAAATGTGTTTTCAATTTCATCCGCAACGCCCACATCCAGGAGGGCGATGTGGAACATGTAGTCCTCGTCCAGGACTTGCCTGGAAACGCCCAGTGCTTCTGGAATAAATCCGACAGCGCCGATACCGCCGCCTTTTCCATTGCCCCTGTTATGCATCTGCACGGACGGCTCAAAGATGTTTTTCCCGGTTACGGGGATGGAACTAATAAATCCGGTAACGCCGCAACCGCCTTCCTCTTCCGTATTCGGGGCCAGTATCGGCACCTGGCTACAAAGCGCGGTACGCGATCGTAATATTTTTTCAGCATTATCCATCATGAGCAAACTCCGCTTTATTTACTGTAATCTATATGTTCCAGCAGATCCGTTCGTCCGACAAGCTCTCTGACACTTCTCATCCCGAACTTCTGGAGAATCTCGACAAGCTGGACATTCCAGGCATGATACATATTGGTCAGGCGCTGCGTTGCCCATTCCTCGTCAAACAGATCCGCCAACTCAGAATCCGTAGAGGCGATGCCCCGGGCGCAACCGCGTCCCGATTCACAGTTGCCACAGCGAACGCATTCCAGGGAGACCATCTCCGCCGTGCCAATGACCGCTCCGTCGGCGCCAAGGCAGATCGCTTTTGCCAAGTCATGGGCGGTTCGAATGCCGCCCGAGGCGATGAGTGTCATGGCATCCCGGGCGCCTTCATCCTTCAGGAAATTGTGAACCTTGGTAATAGCGTACTCGATGGGCATGGCAATGTTCTTCTTGGCAATATCGGGTGCGGCGCCGGTGCCGCCGTAGCCGCCGTCGATGTGAATAATGTGGGCGCCGGCATAATAGGAACCGACGGCCACCATATCCACGTCGTTGGGGGTCGAAACCTTGACGGAGACCAGGGCCTTCGGGTTCATCTCCTTGATCCAGTCAATGTGCTTCTTGTGATCCTCGATGGAATACACCGAGTGAAACGGAAAGGGTGAAAACAACGAGGTGCCCTTGACAGCCTCGCGCATTCTGGCCACGCTTTCCGTATTTTTTTCTCCGAGGAGGTGTCCGCCGAGGCCGGGCTTCGCGCCCTGGGCGTATTTGAACTCGATGATTTTAACCCGCTGGATGGTTTCCTCACGCACACCGAACAAACCGGTGGCAATCTGCGTGATCACGTGGTTGTCATAAGGTTGCAGCATCTCCGGGTATCCCCCTTCACCCGTACAGGTGAAGGTATTCCATAGGGTGGCATTCCGTGCCTTGGAAACCATGGTCGGAAGGCTGACGGATCCGAATGACATGCCGCCGCCATATACAGGCGTGGAAATAATCACATCGGCCCGACCATCGTTTCTCCGGTTTAGGGGAATTTCCGTGGAGATCTCAAACTTGTCAATTTTAGGATGGCCGGCAGGAAACTTGAATCGCAACTTGTCAAAACCGCCACCGGAATTGCCCGTATTATATTCAAGATCCTTTCGCTCCGGTGGGTAGCCGGTTTCCGCCATGATCCAGGTACCGGTAATCATATCCGCTGTCCAGCGATAGTCTCCCAGCGTTTCATACATGGGGTTCAGTGAGAGGCTCAAAGCCTTGCGCGGGCATTTGGCAACGCAGTAAAAATCGTTACCCTGGCATTCAAAGCCGATGCATTTATAGTCAATCGGTAAATTTATCCTGTTGTGCCCTTCAACCCTTTCATGAACGCCGTAGGAGCACGTCTTGGCGCACGTACCGCAATTGATGCAAGCGTCGGATCTTGTAACCTTGTATTTCGGTACCTGGTGCTTGAAACGTGAAGGCATTTTTTTGATAATTACAGTAGATGGTTTCATAGGTTCACTGCTTCTCTTTTTTAAATAGTTTCCCAAATGTTTCATTGTCAATGTCATCAAAGAAGATGGCTCGGCCCGTTTCACCCCGCAAGCGGCGGGCTTCACGGATACCCATGGCACCCATCACCTCCAGCAGCTGCGAGTGCCAGGCTCCCATGAGGTTGATGATTCTCTGTATGACCACGCGCAGGGGAATTTTTTCCAGCCCTTCAGGCAGGATCAGCAATTTCTCCGGCTCTTCGTATAGGCGGGCACCGAGGGCAATGAGCAACGGCATGTCGATGGCCGTCAAATCGGCGCCACAAAGCATGGCCTTGGGCACATGCTCCGCCATAGCAATGCCGCCGGAGAAGATCAGGGTGACCTCATCGCGGATCCGGTCTTCCACAAGCCTCAAATGGACGGCCCGGATAATATCCTTCATAAGGCGCCGATTTGAAGATGTTGGACCGTTGACTTCCATACCACAGTAATCGGCGACGACATGGATAATCTCCGCACCGCTGTGTGCCAGTTTGGAAACGGTGGTCTCGACATCCGGAACGGCCGGGACCCTTATGATGGTCAGGGCCTTGCCTATTTTCTTGATTTTTTCTTTCACTGCCGGAAGATCATTAAGCAGTTCATCTGTATATTCGATAGCCACGAGTTGCGCTTTTTTAAGAATGGCCTCGTGCTGGTCGATGTCTTTGTGCGAAAGGCAGGGGATGATGCTTTTGATAAGCGTTTTAAAGTCCGCTGTAATGTCGGCAACGGGCATGATGATGCAGGTATTGATCTTTGCAGCTGCTTTTGCCAGGGAAACGGCTACATTCGGACTCAGATTATCCGCCGGAATATCAAAAATAATGGGGATGGGAAGATCCACGGTGTCATGAATCTTTGATAGCAGCCGTCCGTCGGCATCAAATACCAGATGATTGAGTTTCCGGCCCAGTTCGACGGAGGTGCTGATATATTCCCGTCCATGAATCCCGTCCCGGGTCGGACGTACAATTTCGGACATGTCGGTCCACATGCTGTCAAATCCCGTTCCCGTAAACGGCCCCCTGTAACCTGCCCCGGTTACAGGCACTTTTCCGTCCTCCGCCTGCTTCCAGAGGGTAATGAACATATCGGGATGCCAGTAATGACCGCCGATATTCAAGAAGTCCTTTCCCAAAGATTTTTCCAGTGCTCCCCGTGGACATTCCTGAATGCACCGGAAGCAATTTCTGCAGACAACGGTGTTCGGTTCAGCCATCTTTCTCGGATCAATTTGTCCCCGTTTATGTGCCTCATAGATGCACACTTTGGTACATTTACCGCAATTGATGCAGTTTTCGCCCCGCTCAACCTTAAATTTAGATACATAATCCAGATCAAGCGGCATTACTTTTGGGTGAATGTGATATTTCTTCGGCATAATTCTCAGGTCATCTTTTCAATCATAAAGTTAATATCCGGTGGTTCAGTTATTGCGCTCCACCATTTCCCAGTATTCCTTGTTATCGTCAACTTTTTTAAGAAATTCGCTAATTTTTTCTTCGGGACGGCCAATTTTGCCTTCCATCCTCTTTTCCAGGGCATCCCAGAGCATCATAAGCTCAAGATTGGTCTGACATATCTCTTCGCAGGCCCTGCAATGCATGCACATGAAAGCATTTTCCGCCTCTTCTTGGGTCACTTCCCGGCCTTCGATGAGTTTTTTTGCCAGGGCAATTTTCCCTTTTGCGGTCATCTCCTCATTTTTGGTGACCAGGTATGCGGGACATACGGCAATGCAGTTACCACATTTGGCACAGGCATGCGTAGTCAGCTCAAAATCAAGGCTATCGACCTTTTTGTCTTCACCCATCAACATTGTCGCTATTTTCCCGATAAGAGGCGACAACATGATCATGATCTTCATGGAAAGATTGAAGATAGCCGGATGAAAGACAAGCGCCGGAATATTCATCCCTTTTGATTTGATGCCGAAGAATTTTCCCGGATTCATAATATTATTCGGATCAACCTTCGCTTTGTAGGCGATCAGAACACGCTTCTTGTCTTCGCTATAGAGATAATTGATAAAGGCGGCGTTCCAGATACCCAGGCCGTATGGTTCGGCTCCCATAGAAACTGCTGTTTTGGTAAGCATCATCGTCAACGGCAAATTGATATAATATTTCAATTTCCTGGAATCACATAGAAAATTGGTCATGATGAGGACTGTTTTTTCATCGAGGATATAACAATCGATAAATATTTCAACACCAAAGGAGCTCCCCAGTTTTTTTGCCTTTCCAATAAAATCCGCCGTCCTGGCAATGGGAATCATGCTTTCGCTGGCAAGAATGGTAGGTCCCAGGCGCTTTGTTTTCATACCGAAGAGACGTTCATTCCATAAATAACTGGCAACATACCGGGGCGCTTCGTCGATGTCGCCGGTTTTCGCGATGGCACCTAAGAATTTTTGATCATCTTCGGTACTGCCGAATTCCACCAGAACGCCGGGTTTCTTTTTAAATACGGCGGAATGCATAAGTTCATTGATGTTACTCAAATGATTCTCATCCAGAAAGCGGAGGGCATTAGGGTTCAGTGCCTCTGCTTTTCTGATTTCGACGAGACTCTCAATGAATGTGAAAGCAGCTTTGTCGCTGGTGAAATAATACAGATGCGGATAGGAGGCTTCGGGAACATCCCGCAGTTTAAGGTTTACCTCGGTAATGATTCCAAATTCCCCTTCTGTGGAAACAAAATACATGAACTCAGGATCCGTTGGCGTCATCTTTTTCGTTTCACCCGACGGCAGGATCACGGTCATGGAAACAATCTGTTGCACCAAGTGGCCGTAGCGAAAACTATTGATGCCGTAACCGCCTGTCGCAATCCAGCCGGCAACCGTGGAAAACTTGCTCGATGGATAGGTCATCAGGCAGAGGCCCTCTTTCTTGGCCATAATATCGATATCGCTCCACCTGGCGCCGGCTTCAACCGTTACAGTTTTTTGTGCTTTGTTCAAATAAAGGATTTTCCTGAAAGGAGATAAATCAATGACAATGCCGGCATTGGTGGGGATGACGCCGCCAAAGCCCCATGATGCTGCGCCTCTCGGTATCACGGGGATTTTCCGGTCATTGGCAAATACCAACACTTTTTTTATCTCTTCGGCGTTTTTAGGCTGAACGACAAAGTCGGGTTGTATCTCAAAGAATGTCTTTGTCATGATCGCAGGAACATCACCTATGTCATGACTGTACATCTCTCTTTCTTCCGTTTTGTCGAGAAGCTTTATATCGCCTGCAATTTTTTTGAATTCGTCTGCTGGTTTCATTGTCTATAAGTCTCTTCAATCACTATGGTGATGGGGGTCATTGCACTATTATCATCGCAGATTTTAAAAAGGGAACCTACGGCAATAGCGTTTCGTTTAATGCAAGATAAGGGCCAGAACCTTTTAGAATCTCCCTCGCCTCTCTAAAGAGGTTTTGTTCTTTTCGCAATCATTGAGCCTGAAATTCTCCCCTGCCTGAGTTTCCAGATACAAGGGGTGATTGCCTACAACAATAAAATCACTGCGTCAACACTTTTTTGTTTCTTTGCAAGTTTATGTACATTTTTGTACCATCCGTGGCCTCGCTTCGTTATTTGTTCGCCTTTCTTCTTGAGTTTCATACCAGAAAGGCACGCACGGAGCAAATGCAATCTTTCACCAAATTGTACAATCATGTGAACGAATTCGCATTTTGTTCATTTTTGTTTAATATTGTTTGCTCAAAATTGTTTTTTGGTATAAGGTTTGCTCAGCATTATCGAAATAACTTAACCGGGGAACCACTTTGAGCGATCATAATTACGAAGAACTCGCAGCACTGCACAGCATTGCCAAGGCCCTGGCCCAACCCTGGGACCTGCGGGATCAGCTTGAACAGGTCCTCAATGAGATGAAGGTCCGCCTGGGGATGCAGCGCGGCATGATTTCCCTGCTGGATCGGGATTCCGGCAAATCCTGGCTCGAAGTGGCTCACGGCGTCGACCTGGAGGGCATGGAAATTTCCTATCGGATGGGGGAGGGCATTACCGGCAAGGTCGCCGAGACCGGCCGCCCGATGGCCGTCCCCAATCTCGGCAAGGAGGCGCTTTTCCTCGATCGCACGGGGGCGCGGCGATTATTGAACCGGGAGGAATTGTCCTTCCTCTGCGTGCCCATCATGTACGATACGCGCGTTGTCGGCATCCTGTCGGCCGATAAAGGGGCCACAAATGTTACAAGTCTGGATGCGGAACTCACTATTTTATCTTCCGTGGCGGAACTCATCGCCAAGGCCGTCCATGTTCTCGCCCTCGAGGAGGAGAACCGGCGCCTGCGGCGGATCGTCAATCAGGGCAGAACGCCATCGGTTGATATCATCGGTCATTCCAAGGGGATGCAGGAGGTATTCGGTCTGATCAGCCATGTTGCCGACTCATCCACATCGGTTCTGATCCACGGCGAAACGGGCACGGGCAAGGAACTCATTGCCCGGGCGATTCACACGAACAGCCCGCGCGCCAAGGGCCCCCTGATCCAGGTCAACTGTGCGGCCATCCCCGACACGCTCATCGAAAGCGAACTCTTCGGCCATGAAAAAGGGGCCTTTACGGGAGCCCTGCGGCAGCGGCGGGGGCGATTCGAAGAGGCCCACGGGGGAACGATTTTTCTCGACGAAGTGTCGGAACTGTCCGCAGCAGCCCAGGCGAAGCTGCTGCGCGTCCTGCAGGAAAAACAATTCCAGCCGCTGGGCTCTTCGCGGCTGATTACCACCAACGCCCGTGTGATTGCCGCGACCAACCGCCGTCTCGAGGACTGCATCGCTGAAGGCCGGTTCCGCAATGATCTCTACTACCGCCTGAGCGTCTTTCCCGTTCATCTGCCGCCGCTCAGGGATCGAGGCAGCGATATCATCCTGCTGTCCGACCATTTTGTCCTCAAGTACTTGAAAGAATTCGGGAAACCTGTTAAAAGGATCTCCACCGCCGTCATCGAGGCGTTTTTATCCCACCCCTGGCCCGGCAATGTTCGGGAGCTCGAAAACTGTATCGAGCGGGCCGTCCTGCTGACGGAAGGAGAATCAATTGAAATGATTCATCTTCCGCCATCGCTTCAGACAAAAAGCCGGGCCGGCGACAAGAAGGAATCGGGCCGCCTCAGTACCGTGATTGAGGCCCAGCAGCGCTCGCTGATCCTGGACGCCCTGAAGGAATCGCGCGGCAACCAGAGCCAGTCAGCGAGGCTCCTCGGAACGACTAAACGGATTTTGCAATACAAGATCCAGAAGCTCGGAATCGATCCCATGAAATTCCGCCAGCGGAAACGGGAGAGTGAGGAAACGGCCAACCCCTGAGCGGACGGAACAGTTTTGTTCTTTCTTAACCGCAAAAAATACAATTTTGTTATTTTACGGCTTCTGCGTCGGCATCTGTCCCTGTGAGATCTGGGAGCCCGTGGAAAATTCACCCTTGGAATAATCATTACCAAAACATATGGAGGAATTATGAAAAAGACATGCCCAACGATTGCATCGGAAAGAAGCTACGTGGTTGAAAAAGAGAAATCCGTTCCCGTATCGGAATATTACGGCGAAGACACCTTCGACGCCAAGGTCATGAGGGTCAAGCTTTCGAGGGATACGTTCAAGAAAATTATCGAGGCCATCAACGAAGGCACCCTCCTTGACATTGAAACCGCCAACATTGCAGCCCATGCCATGAAGGAATGGGCGCTCGAGAAAGGCGCGACCCACTTCGCCCACTGGTTCCAGCCCATGACGGGGATCACGGCGGAGAAACATGACGCCTTCATTGATCCCATCGGAATCGGTGAGGTCATTGAGCGGTTCTCCGGCAAGCAGCTTGTCCAGGGCGAACCGGATGCCTCGAGCTTCCCGAGCGGAGGCATCCGGGCCACCTTCGAAGCCAGGGGCTATACGGCCTGGGATATGTCCTCACCCGCCTTTATCCGGAGAAACGGAATCTCGACGACCCTGTGCATCCCGACGGCCTTCATTTCCTACACTGGCGAGGCCCTCGACAAGAAGACCCCGCTCTTGAGATCAAACAGGGCGGTACGCGACAGCGCCGTGAACATCTTAAAGCTGCTTGGCAGTAACAAGGTGAAAAGGGTTTATGCGACGCTGGGACCTGAACAGGAGTACTTCCTCATCGATGCGGATTATTTCTTCAAACGCCCGGATCTTGTCCTCGGCGGCCGGACCGTCGTCGGCGCCCCTCCCCCTAAAGGGCAGGAGCTGGAAGACCAGTATTTCGGAAGCATCAAGGAAAGAATCTCGTCCTACATGCACGACATGGAAGAAGAACTTTTCAAGCTGGGCGTTCCTGCCAAGACCCGGCACAACGAGGTTGCCCCCAGTCAGTTCGAGCTTGCGCCGGTCTTTGAAGAAGCAAATCTGGCCGTCGATCATAACCAGATCGTCATGGACACGATGCAAGCGGTGGCAAAGAAGCACAAACTGGCCTGCCTGCTCCATGAAAAGCCTTTTGCAGGAATTAACGGATCGGGCAAACACGTGAACTGGTCTTTGTCCGACAACAAAGGGAACAACCTGCTGAACCCCGGTGAGACGCCACAGGACAACATCCAGTTTCTGGTCTTCCTGGTCGCCACCATTCGTGCCGTTTACAAACATGCGGATATCCTGCGTGCTTCCGTTGGTTCCTATGCCAACGACCACCGCCTCGGCGCGAACGAAGCGCCGCCGGCCATCATTTCCGTCTTCCTGGGCGACCAGCTCACCAAGATTCTCGATGATATCGAAAGAGGCAAGGTTACCAAGGCCACGGACAGCGAAATCATCAATCTCGGTATTGCCTCGCTGCCCATCGTCAGCAAGGACAGCACCGACCGAAACCGGACATCACCCTTTGCCTTCACGGGCAACAAATTTGAGTTCCGAGCCGTCGGTTCGTCCCAATCGATCTCTTTCCCCGCCACGATTCTCAACACGATGGTCGCCGAAAGCCTCGATTATCTGGCAGAGAAAATCAAGGAACAGTGTGGAAAGAACACCAGCATGAACCAATGCGTCCTCACGGTGATCA
>JAPLJM010000116.1 GCA_026388595.1 Deltaproteobacteria bacterium | reverse complement strand
TAGCAATCTCCTTGCGAATGGTCCGGTCAATCAGGCGGTCATACCAGCAGGCATAAGGGAAAAATTCAAGAAAGCCGCAATGGCCGCCGTAAGGCTGAATCAGCAGGTGCAGATTGGAATTTTTCTCCAAGCGCCGGAAATCATCCACCGGGATAAAGGGGTCGTCTTCGGCGGAAATGATGGTCACGGGCATGGACAGATCCTTGAAAGCGCCGTTCAGCAGGGTATATTCTTTGAAATAAAGGCGGCAATCCGAATATTCGGGGTACCAGGGCATAATAGCTTCCGTCAGGGCAATGCAGGTCTTCAGATGCAGGATGCCGTTAAAATCGTATTTATGCGGAAACAGGGCCTGCTTTTTACGCAGGGACCGCTTCCACTTTTTTAAGAAATACAAGCGGTAAAACGGCAGGCTCTCATCAATACACTGCGTGGATTTGTAGGGGTCCAGGGCCGGGCTTATGGCAAAGATATGTTTTAAGTTGGCAATCCGCGACAGCGATTGCCGCAGGGCAATCCGCAAGGCAAAGTTCCCCCCCAGGGAAAATCCCATCAGATAGACCGGCAGATCGTTCGCAAGGCGACAAATATGGTTGACAGCCTGAAAGGTTTCGTCAATGAGTGCGCCGTGAAAAAGACCTTCGTTCAGGTGATGGCTCTCACCGTGGTCCCGCAGGTTCAGCCGGAAAATGTCGTACCCCTTTCCGAAAAGATACTTGCCCGACGACAGAATATAGGCTGATTCGGAACTCCCTTCCCAGCCGTGGATCAGGATGATCAAGGCTCTGGCCGGCTGATCCTGATGCGGGGAGTGATGGCCCAGCAGGCGGACACCGTCGCCCCCTTCGAGAATCACCTGCCGGGCGGCATCCAGCATGGCATTACGGCCGATGTTTCGCGCCGGTGATGTGGCAATCATCGACTGAAGGTGCGGATTGCGGGACAATAAGTTGGGATAGAATTGCACGTTCAGAGGTTCCTCTTCATACTCATGATACTTGTCCGATACCGCCTTATATAAGTTTATTGCGGATTCAGCAAATAAAAATCTCTTTGCAACTGCGCCTGAAATTCGCAACTCCTGGAAATGGTTCTTCCGAGAATCACATGGGACCCACAGGATGTGATCGCCTGGTTCATGAAGCAGAGGCAGAACAAGGAAAAATCCCGGAATTCCATACAAAATAATCTCAATTCTGTCGGCTAATCATAAAAAGGGCACGGCTTTCATGGCAGTGCCCTTTTTTATTACAGATTTGACTATACCTCCGTCACTTCAGGGGGGGAATGTAGGGTATCCACTGTGCAAACAACCAGCAGAGGAAGAAGACGAGCGGTATGTGTATCATCATCTGGAGCACTGAATAGCCGACAAGGTCCCGGGCCTTCATGTGGAGCAGCCCAAGAAGCGGCAGCATCCAGAATGGATTGAGTAGATTCGGCAGGGCCTCGGATGCATTGTAGATCACAACCACCCATCCAAGGTTCACCTGATGCTGAATCGCCGCCTGCAGGACATAAGGCGCCTCGATGACCCATTTGCTTCCGCCTGAAGGAATAAAAACACCCAGGATGGCCGAATACGCGGCCACCAGAAGCGGGTAGGTTCCCTGGGTCGTGATGCTGTAAAAGAGGTCGGCCAACCACTTGTTGATCCCCGTACCGACGATCATCCCGAAAATGAAAGCGTAGAACGGGAATTGAATGAGAACACCGCCGGTCGCCGGAACTGCCTGGGCCACGGCCTTGAGGAATCGTTTGGGCCGCCAGTGCAGGAGCATACCGACGGCGATGAAGATCAGGTTGTAGTTGTTGAGGTCCAAAACCGCGAGGGGTCCCCTGGGATCCTTGCTGAAGAGGTCTATCAGGTACCAACAAATAAGACCTCCCACGAGGATGATCAGCAGAGGGCTGTATTCAAGCCACTCTCCCGGTTTCTGCCGCGGCTCGATGGTCGTATCGATCGGGTCAAATGTCACATTGAAGTATTCCGCTGTCTTGGCGCGCTCGGGTTTAGGAGCCGAAAAGTAGGCAACGGGTACGGAAACCGCAATTAGGGCGATGATCATCCATAAATTCTCCCAGATGAAAAGCGTCTGAGTCAAGGGTATCAGACCGCTGATCGCGAAGAGTTTCGGCGGAATGGACCCCTTTGTGGCCATCATAAGGGGCGCCGAGGAGGAAAGACCCAGGGCCCAGATGGCGCCCAATCCGAGGTAGGCGGCGGCTCCCGCAGCACGGAAGTCCATTCCCTTGACCCTTCTTGTCAATTCGCGGACCAAAAGGCCGCTAAAGATGAGGCTTAATCCCCAGGAGATCAGGGACGTCACCAGAGACAAGAAGGCCACAAAGGCGATGGCTCCCCTTCCCGTCTTGGGGATTCCGGCCACCTTTTTGATCAGCCAGTAAACGGCGGGGGTAGAAGCAAGCACATATCCGCCGATGATAATGAATGCCATCTGCATCGTAAAGGGTATCAGGACCCAGAATGCCTTGCCGCCCTCGATCGCGAGCTTGTCAGGACTTTCACCGATGAGAAGGCCAAAGCAAAAAACGATAACAATGCCTAAGAGCGCAAATACCCACGCGTCGGGAAACCATTTTTCACTCCACGCTGCAAGCCCGAGCCCGAAACGCTCAAGAAACCCTTCTTGATTTTTCTCTTCTGCCATATCCACATCCTCCTTTCATTTCGGATCAATACTCATTGAATGAGATCACACATGTGCCTATTTTATCAGACTTTTTCCGCATCACCTCCTTATGAGTATTAACGATTTACTTAAAACTGCAATATTGAATAACAAAAAAAAGGGACAGATATAGATCTGTCCCTCGTCCCGTATGATGCCCTGGTGATTCATCCAGCCTCCCTCCAAGCCTAACGAATGACCCATATCCAAAAAAATCCTGTTTGGCTGTAACAAAAATTGATGAGATAGTCAACCATTAAACTGAACCATTAAACTGAATCAAATATCTAAACTCTCTTTTATGGCAAGCTGGCATTATTTTCTTTTACAAAGGGAAGGCGAGTATTGTAAGGAAGGCCATCATTACAAACAAGTGAGGCGCAGCCATGATCTTGAATAAGGACCGGACAGCCCTGTTGATCATCGATATGCAAATCTATCAGGCAGGCGAAGGAGGGAACCTGACACGGTACTTCAGCCTGATCTGGGGAAGAGACGCCGAGGCAGGCGCGATCAAGCGGGGGCGGGAACTTGTCCCTGTGATCCATCAACTGCTTGCAGGCTTTCGTGCTCTAGAGATGAAATGCATCTTCACCGCTTTCGGCTCGCTGGCCCGGGATGGCTCAGATCTCGTCCCTTATGTCCGGCGGTGGAATGAGCGCTGTTTCGACGCCCTGGGCATCCCGGCCATCGTCCCCGTCACGGATCCCGGATATGCCGTAATGGCTGATCTTGCCCCCCTGCCCCGGGAGCCCGTCATCAATAAGACCGCACAGGGGGCCTTCAACAGTTCCGGCATCGACCCTGTGCTGAAGCAGATGGGCGTTGATACCCTCGTGGTTACGGGCATGTATACCAATCACTGCGTCCTGGCGACCTGTATCGGTGCAGCGGATGCGGGGTACCGCGTGATCGTACCCGAGGACGCCGTAGGCACCTGGCGCCCGGATCTGCACGAAAATGCCCTTCAGGCCATGCGCTCCTGGATCAGCCGGACCACCAGCGCCGAGATCCTCGAAGCCCTGCAGACCATGAAGCCGGCACACGAATCATCGTCGTAAACAAAATGATTTTTCAATGGAGGATGGGCCATCAATGGAATCTCTGCGAGAGATGATTGGCAATCACAAAAGAAAATTGACCACGCTGCTTTTGATTATTGCTCTGGCGCTGGTAATCGGCGGGGTCCATGCCTACCTGGACTATAAAAAAACCCATGTCTCCACCGATGACGCCTATGTCGCGGGAAGCATCCATACCATCGCTGCAAAGGTGCCGGGAACGGTAAAGGGGATCTTCGTCCATGATAATCAGTTGATCCGCAAAGGTGATCTCCTCATGGAAATAGATGAAAGAGACTATGATGTGCGTCTCCGGGAAGCGGCATCCGCTTTCACGGCGGAATCATCCAAGCTGGCGGAAACGTCAGCCAAAAAAGAGGTGGCCCGGAAACAGCTTTCGGAAATCCAATTCCGGATCGAGTCGGTGCGTGCCGCTTTGAAACTTCAGGAAGCCAACTTCAGGCAGGCCGACCTGGATCTGAAGCGGGCGGAACGGCTCCGGAAAAAAGAGATCTTCCCGGAGGAAAAACTCGAAAAGGCAAAAACCGCCTTCGACGTTGCGGCGGCACAGGTGGAAGCCACGCGGGAACAGTTAAAGCAGGCCGAGGCGTCGATTGAGACGCAGAATTCCATGATTAAACAGGCGGAGGCAGCCATCAATGCCCAGCAGTCGGTGGTAAGGCAAAAAGAGGAAATTCGGAAGGGAGAAGATCTGAGGCTGAGCTATACCAAAATTTTTGCTCCTGCTGATGGCTACATCACGAAGAAATCCGTGGAGAAAGGAAATCAGATTCAGGTCGGGCAGCCGCTGATGGCGGTCGTCCCCCTTCAAGGCGTCTGGGTGTTGGCCAACTATAAGGAAACACAGATTGAAAATATGAGGCCCGGCCAGAAAGTGCAAATCAAAGTGGATACCTATCCGGGCCGGGTGTTTGCAGGCCGGGTCGAAAGCATCATGGCGGGGACGGGCGCCGTGTTCTCTCTTTTCCCGCCGGAAAATGCCACAGGAAACTATGTCAAGGTCGTCCAGCGGATTCCCGTCAAGATCGTTCTGGACGGTGATACGGATCCCCAACACGTTCTGAGGGTTGGCATGTCTGTCGAACCGACCGTCATCACTGAAAGATAACCCAAAAAGGGCAGCATGGCGCAACAAAACAAGAACATATGGATTGTAGCCATTACAGTCATGCTTCCCACACTGATGGTTATCGTGGATACCTCGGTGGTGAATGTTTCACTGGATCACATCCGGGGCAGCCTGTCCGCCGGAATTGACGAAGCCACCTGGTCCATCACCTCCTATCTGGCCGCCAACGCAATCATCATTCCCATGACCGGCTGGCTGAGCCGGTTTTTCGGCAGGAAACGATTTCTTATTTTTTCGGTGACCCTCTTTACCTTGAGTTCACTCCTCTGCGGAATCGCCTGGAATATTCAGAGTCTGGTTGTTTTCAGGATTTTGCAGGGCCTTGCCGGCGGCTCCTTGCAGCCTATCTCACAGTCGATTCTGCTGGAAACGTTTCCTCCTTATCTCCATGGAACAGCCATGGCGATTTTCGGGGTGGGTATCATGTTCGGACCCATTGTCGGACCGCTTTTAGGGGGATGGATTACCGATAACTGGTCCTGGCACTGGATTTTTTACATCAACATCCCCATCGGCGTCATTTCCATTCTGATGACCATTCTTTTCATATCAGACCCGCCCTACATGAAACGCACCGCCATGAAAATCGACTACTGGGGACTGACTCTGCTGGCGATCGGCATCGGCTGCCTGCAGATGGTCCTGGACAGAGGCGAGCGACAGGACTGGTTCTCCTCAGAAATGATTATCTGGATGAGCATTGCTTCTTTCGCCGCACTGCTGATTTTCGTCGTGGTGGAACTACAGGCGGAACACCCCATCGTCAATCTGCGCGCCTTCAGGAACCCGACCTTCAGCCTGGGCAATGTGATCGTCTTTATCGTCCTGGCCAATCTCTTCGGCAGCATCATCCTGCTGCCCATTTATCTCCAGAGCCTCATGGGGTACACCGCCACCTTGGCCGGTATTGTCCTGGGACCGGGCGGTGTGGCCAATATTGTAACGATGCCGATCGTCGGCAAGTTGATCAACAGGATCAACCCGAAAATCTTGATCGCCGTCGGCGTCGTGCTGACCGCCGGTTCGACGCTTGCCATGTCACAGTTCAATCTGTTCGCCGATTTTATGACCGTTCTGTGGCCCAGGGTCTTCATGGGCATCGGTTTGGCCTTTATCTTTATCCCGCTCACCACCATCACACTCTCCACCATCAGGAAAGAAGAAATGGGCAACGCCACGTCCATCTTCAATCTGATGAGAAATCTGGGGGGGAGCGTCGGTGTTGCTTTTGTGGCCACCATGCTGAGCCGGAGGGCGCAGTTCCATCAGTCCCGTCTGGTGGAGCATCTGACGCCCTTCGATATGAATTATCAGTGGGGCTCCGGGCAGGCTGCCCGAGCCTTGCAGGACAAAGGACTGGGAACGCCTCTGGCCGATCAGGGCGGGCTTTGGATGGTTTACGAAAGAACAATCCGGGAAGCCGGCATGCTGTCTTTCAATGACGTCTTTTATCTCCTGACGCTGATGCTCATCCTGACCTTGCCGCTGATCTTCTTTATGAAACGCATCCGGCATAGTGCATCCGACCCCCATTGAGGAATCCATTCATCATTTTTCCCCATCATCAGGGTAGGATAATCTTTTCTTACAAAATAATGAAAAATCGTGTAAAGCCGAAAACAATGAGTTTTTAGAAGGAGCCTCTCATGAACGTTTATTTCTGGGGTTCACGCGGTTCGCTGCCTTCCGCTATCGATACCCGGATGATCAGGACAAAAATTTTCAAAGCCATCAAGGCCTCCCGGTCGCACCGTCTGGAAACGGATGAAGCCATTGAAGCCTTTATCCGGGAGCATCTGCCATTCTCTGTGAGCGGCACCTATGGATGCAGCACCTCGTGTATCGAACTCAGACCGCAGGCGGAGTTTGTCCTTTGCGACGCGGGAACGGGGCTCCGGAATTTTGGCAATGCCTTTATAAAAAGCCGTCAGACGCAACAAAACCCTTCGCCGCCCATCTTTCATATTTTCATCTCACACCCTCACTGGGACCACATCCAGGGATTCCCCTTTTTCACACCGGCCTACCTCCCCGGGCATCAGATCCACATTTACAGCTATCATCAAAATATACAGCAGGCATTTACGGAACAGCAGAAGGCACCCTTCTTTCCCGTCCCCCTGGCCGCCATGCGCGCAGAAATCATGTTTCATACCCTGGCGCTGGAACAAACCTATGATATTGCCGGTTACGCCATCCGCGGCATCAAGCATAATCATCCCGGAGATTCTTACGGATACTGTTTCGAAAAAGATGGGAAAAAGATCGTCTATTCGACCGATGCGGAACACAAAAAAGAGGCGGAAGCGGACGAAGATGCCCTCATTAATTTCTTCCATAAGGCGGATCTGCTTATTTTCGACGCCCAGTATACCCTGCAGGAAGCCTTGGACGCGAAAGAAAACTGGGGACATTCCAGTAACTTTTCTGCCGTGGAGCTGGCCGTCCGGGCTGAGGCCAAGCATCTCTGCCTGTTCCACAG
>JAPLJM010000336.1 GCA_026388595.1 Deltaproteobacteria bacterium | reverse complement strand
TCATCGACTGAAGGTGCGGATTGCGGGACAATAAGTTGGGATAGAATTGCACGTTCATAGGTTCCTCTTCATACTCATGATTCTTGTCCGATACCGCCTTATATAAGTTTATTGCGGATTCAGCAAATAAAAATCTCTTTGCAACTGCGCCTGAAATTCGCAACTCCCGAAAATGGTTCTTCCGAGAATCACATGGGACCAACAGAATGTGATCGCCCGGTTCATGAAGCAGAGGCAGAACAAGGAAAAATCCCGGAATTCCATACAAAATAATCTCAATTCTGTCGGCTAATCATAAAAAGGGCACTGCTTTCATGGCAGTGCCCTTTTTTATTACAGATTTGATTATACCCCCGTCACTTCATGGGAGGAACGAAGGGTATCCACTGTGCGAACAACCAGCAGAGGAAGAAGACCAGGGGGATGTGTACCATCATCTGGAGCACTGAATAGCCGACAAGGTCCCGGGCCTTCATGTGAAGTATTCCCAGAAGCGGCAGCATCCAGAACGGGTTCAGGAGGTTCGGCAGGGCTTCGGAGGCATTGTAGATCACCACCACCCATCCAAGGTTCACCTGATGCTGAATGGCCGCCTGCAGGACGTAAGGCGCCTCAATGACCCATTTGCCTCCGCCGGAGGGAATAAAAACACCGAGGATGGCCGAATAAGCGGCCACCAGAAGCGGGTAGGTTCCCTGAGTCGTGATGCTGTAAAAGAGGTCGGCCAACCATTTGTTGATCCCCGTGCCGACGATCATCCCGAAGATCACGGCGTAGAAGGGGAACTGGATCAGGACGCCACCCGTCGCCGGCACCGCCTGGGCCACGGCCTTGAGGAACCGTTTCGGGCGCCAGTGCAGAAGCATACCGACAGCGATGAAGATCAGGTTGTAGTTATTAAGGTCCAGAACCGCGAGGGGTCCCCTGGGATCCTTGCTGAAGAGGTCTAGTAGGTACCAGCAAATTAGACCTCCCACAAGGATGATCAGCAGAGGGCTGTATTCAAGCCACTCTCCCGGTTTCTGCCGCGGCTCGATGGTCGTATCGATCGGGTCAAATGTCACGTTGAAGTATTCCGCTGTCTTGGCGCGCTCGGGTTTCGGAGCAGAATAGTAGGCAAGGGGTACGGAAACCGCAATGAGGGCGACGATCATCCATAAATTCTCCCAGATGAATAGCGTCTGAGTCAAGGGTATCAGACCGCTGATCGCGAAGAGTTTCGGCGGTATGGACCCCTTTGTGGCCATCATGAGGGGCGCTGAGGAGGAAAGACCCAGGGCCCAGATGGCGCCCAACCCAAGGTAGGCGGCCGCTCCTGCGGCGCGGTAGTCCATTCCCTTGACCCTTCTCGTCAGTTCGCGGACCAACAGGCCGCTGAAGATGAGGCTTAATCCCCAAGAGATCAGGGACGTCACCAGAGACAAGAAGGCCACAAAGGCGATGGCTCCCCTTCCCGTCTTGGGGATTCCGGCCACCTTCTGGATCAGCCAGTAAACGGCGGGGGTAGAAGCAAGCACATATCCGCCGATGATAATGAATGCCATCTGCATCGTAAAAGGTATCAGGACCCAGAATGCCTTGCCGCCCTCGGTCGCGAGCTTGTCAGGGCTTTCACCGATGAGAAGACCAAAGGCAAAAACGATCACAATGCCTAAGAGCGCAAATACCCACGCGTCTGGGAACCATTTTTCACTCCACGCTGCAAGCCAGAGCCCGAAACGCTCGAGAACTCCTTGTTTCGACTTGCCAGCGTCCGAATTTTTCTCTTCTGCCATTTTTAATCCTCCTTTCATTTCGGATCGATGCTCATTGAATGAGATCGCACATGTAGCTTTTTTATCAGATTTTTTCCGCACCACCTCCTTATGAGTATTGACGATTTACTTAAAACTGCAATATTGAATAACAAAAAAAAGGGACAGATATAGATCTGTCCCTCGTCCCGTATGATGCCCTGGTGATTCATCCAGCCTCCCTCCAAGCCCAACGAATGACCCATATCCAAAAAAATCCTGTCTGGCTGTAACAAAAATTGATGAGATAGTCAACCATTAAACTGAATCATTCAACTGAATCAAATATCTGAGCTCTCTTTTATGGCAAGCCGGCATTATTTTCTTTTCCAAAAGGAAGGTGAATATT